>JAYVTP010000458.1:0-7264 GCA_043788685.1 Pseudolysobacter sp.
TAAAAAATCGATCTCCAAGGCTTGCTGACCGATCTTCGCGTGCAGCGGTTTGACATCAATTACCGGATTGTGGCGTTCGGCGCCGAAGATATTGGCGGCACCGGCCTGGAGCTGATTCCTCCAGTCCAGAATCTGGTTCGGATGCACGTCATGCAGCTTGGCCAATTCGTTCAGGGTTTTCTCGCCACGAACGGCGTCCAGCGCCACTTTGGCCTTGAATGCCCGTGAATGGGTGCGGCGTGGTCTCTTCTTCATCTTCTGCTCCTCCAAGTGTGGGCAGGATTGCCCAAGGGGATGCAGAAATTCCACTTAACCGGTTGTGCAGATTTCCGGGTCCAGCTCTCTCTCCGGTTTCAGCACACACACGGAAACCCAGTACTGAGAAAAGTCGGAAGACGACGAGTTGTCTCAACTGAAATCGTTGGAATATCGAGTATTTCACTTAGTAAGGTGCAGCCTGCCACTCGAATCAGCGTGGATGACATTGCTATCTTACGGCTTCTGCAATCCACCCTGCTCCATCAGCGTGAGGTACATGGGGCTGTTGCGCAGGCGCAAGGGCCTGACCATGACTCCCATGTCCAGCTGACTGGCGGTTAGCGCCGTACATACGACGGGGTGATTCGCCTGTATCTCGGTGAGATGCGCGACCACGCAGTGCGCGCCGGTGCGGGTAAGATCGTCGGCCGCAATCAGGTAGGAGGTATGGCCAAAGGCCACCAATGATTTGGGCATTAACAGCAGCGTCGCGACAAGCGCAGCAAGTGCGTGTGTACCGCGCTGCAAACGCTGTGCTATCTCCATCCAGCCCAGCCACGCATACGGCAACATCACGGCAATGGGCCAGAAATGGAAGCGCAGCTTGCCGACAGTCACGATATCGACAACGCTGCCGTTCGCCGAAATGAAACCGGCGCGACCGAAGGCCACCATCGCAGCATACGTGATACTGCCGATGCCGGCGTACAAGGCCAGCATCTGCCAGGTCGGATTCAACGGCAAATTATTCTTCCCGCGTAATACACGCAAGCGTTCAAGGCCGAACAAGACAGCGGGGAAAAGCGTCAGCAACGTGAGCAGTATGTCGATCGCGGCGTACGTCCCGGTGTAGCCGAGCGCCCGGCCATATAGCGAGAAGAAAAACAACCAGAAGCGGCGGTCGTTGGGGTAGACCGAGGCAACCGCATGATTGTGTTCCAGCAGCGAGCCTTGCAGACGCGAAACGATCACGAGCTGCAGGATCAATAGTGCTGCGCCGAGCCCAAGCAGGATCAGGCCAGTCTGCCGGGTTCCGGCAACCGGACGACGCCAGTCAGGCATCAGCAAGACGGCAGCCCCCAGCGACATGATGAGCATGCCGCCAGAGATGTAGGACAAGCCCGAACCCAGGCAACACAACATCAGCAATGGCAGTGAAATACGGCTGCGCAGCGATCCGTCCTGCGCCACCAGATGAGCCAGCATCAACGTGCCGAATATCATCGGCAAGGCCTGTTGGTAAGCAATTGCCGTCCAGCCCCAATAGGCGCCGCTGGCCAATGACCAGATACCCAGAGCGACGCTGATGGCAGCGACCATTGGCCGCAGATTCGCCGCTCGCGAAATGACGCGGTATTGCATCACGAGCTGCAGTATCAGCAGTGCGAGCGCAACGTTGCGCAACCAGAAAAAATCGACGTTGGAAAATTTCAATACAACAAAATCGAGCAACTGGTTGGTGAGAAAATACGTATCGTTGCCTGCCACCGTCAGCCACTGGCTGCTGCCATCGATCAGACTGAATGGACCTGGGTAGAGATAACGCCAATCGTCGTTCAGCGGCAGACGCGGACCCACGGTTATGCACGCCACAAAATAGAACAGGGCGCAAATGCCGAGAAATACCGCCGCCATTCGCAACGCATCGACATTGCGTCGGCAGATCCCCACATACAACAAAAGCAGCAGGCCAACCGCTGGCACACCTAGCGGCAATAATGCGCTGATCACCCACCAGCTCCAACCGGGCATCGGCACGAGTAGCTGCGCATCGTCATCACCGCTGCGCAATTGGAGTTCGTCGTTTGCAACGGACACACTTTCGATGGCGGGACGTGGATTGACCAGTTCATTCAACGACAAGGCGTGATCGATCCCACCGCGCTTCCAGCGCATGGCGAGAATACGGTAAGTGGCCACGTTTCTGCCCGGGTCGAAACGCACTTTTTCACCGAGGCGCTGCGGTGGCAATGTAAATGTGACGCGATTCCAGCCCGGCACCAGAGTCCGGCTTTCGGCCTCCGTTTCACTCCACACACCGTCGCTCGAATAAAATAATTGCGCGACATCGGCCGCATCGACCACAAGATCGACCACGAGCCGCGTCGGCAGTGTATTTACTGCAAAATAGATCGAGGCGATAGCCCATAACACTGTGCCAAAACCTAATGTGCGCAAACGCGGATTGTGCCAATCGATCATGGTGCGGACTTCTCGTTGATGGGTGTCGGTATTGCGGCAGCGCGGGGTTTCAGTAAAAAGCGACTGAGCAGATAAGTCACCGGTACGCTCACTGCAATACTCGCCAGCAACGCAAACTTTTGCGGCACGTCGAACTCGCGAACCGCGACATGCAGGGTAATGATTCCGACCAGGTACTGGACAATGTATACAAGTGGAAACAGCAGCATCCCGCGCACGTTTTGCGTCACGCGAAACACGAACCGGGTGTTGAGCACGTACGCCAGCACGATGCCGATCACGTAGGCGATGCTGTAGGCGACGGAATACCCGAGCAGCGGCAACAGTGCCAGGTAGATCGCATACGTCGCAGCGGTATTGATCGCGCCTGAGATCAGGAAACGCAAGGCCTCGTGCTCCAGCGGCAAGTTCATGCGCGATCGGCCGCGCGCAGCAGGTTCACGAATTCGTCGTAATTGCGCACGTAGTCGGCTGCGTCGTAGTGCTCCGAGGTAAATACCAGCAGCACCGCGTCGGCACTGTATTTGTACTGGATACCCCACACCATCGGGGGCAAATGGATGCCGAGATCGGGGCTGTCGAGTTTGAATTCCTGACGACGCACGCCATCATCGGCAACGACTGCGCAACTGCCGCGCACGCACAGCAAAAATTGATGACACGTCCGATGCGCATGCTCGCCGCGCGTTTCGACACTGGGCACATCGAACACCAGAAAATAGCGTTTGACCGCGAACGGAATATCGCGCGCGAACTCGCCGACGCTCAGACTGCCACGCAGATCCTTGACCTGTTTCAGCCGGTGCAACGTCACGTCACGAACATCCGTCGCAATCATGCTAGGTATTTCAGGAAACGCCGTGGCTGGAGCTGCAGCGATCTGCGGCACACCATCGACGTAACCGACTATCCGCGCGGGATTGCCGATAACAATCGCGTACGGCGGCACCGAACGTGTGACTACGGCACCGGCACCGATCATGGCGTGACGACCGATGCGCAATCCGGGCAGAATCGTGGCGTTGGCACCGATCGATGCACCGCGCTCGACATGCGTTATGGCAAAGCGCTCAGGATGCTTTCCGCTGCGCGGAAAACGATCGTTGCTGAAGGTGGCATTCGGCCCGATGAACACGTCGTCTTCAACGCGTAAGCCATCCCAGAGTTGCACGCCGCATTTGATCGTGACGCGATCACCGACAATCACATCATTCTCGATGAAAACGTGATCGCAGATATTGCACCCATCGCCGATTTGCGCTTCCGGCAATATGTGTGCGAATGCCCAGATGCGGGTGCCGTTGCCGATGTTTTTGCTCTCGCAAACACCGAGCGGGTGAACATAATGCGTCATGGTGTTATTCCGTATGTGCGATGCCGGGGAAAGCCTGGCTATACATGACCACCGCTAGCGGACGCCGCTGGGTATTCGCAAATGCACGCCATACGTAGGCGCCGACGATGCCGAGACCCAGCGCGTTGAGGCCGCCGAAAAACAGGATCGCCGTCATCGTCGCCGCATATCCCGGTACGGCGATGTCACCGGCGACACGCATGATCAGGATCACCAACCCGAACAGCGCCGAACTGCATAGACCGAGCATGCCGCAGGTCAACAACAGGCGTATCGGTAAATCGGAAAACGCGAACACGCTGTCGAGCATGTACTTGAGCTTGCGACGCAGGGTCCACGCGCTCTTGCCATGCTGGCGCACGCGGCGCTGGTAGCTGACTTCCTCGCGACGGAAACCGAGCCAGAACAGCAGGCCGATCAGTGAACTGTGGCTTTCGTCCAGCTGCATGAGCTGGTCGCGGAACTTGCGGTTGCAACCGAATACATCCACGCCACCGGCGGGAATCTGCGGGTTGATGAGCTTGCGATACATCCACCAGAAGCCCGACGCGCCGAGCCGCGACAACAGCGGATCTTCGCGCGCGTCGCGCGTGCCGACAACTACATCCGCGCTGTCGGCATCGAGGCGGCGAAAGAATTCGCCGACGAGTTCCGGCGGCTCCTGCAAGTCGGCCGCCATGACGGCGTAATTCGTACCGGTGGCGGCGCCGAGTCCCGCATAGATCGCCGCGAACGAACCGAAATTTCGCGACAACGCAATCAATTGTGAATGAAATGGCATCTGCGGCAAGGCGTCTTGCAGCAGCACATAACTTCGGTCCGGACTGCCATCCACGACAAACACTACTTCGAGTCCATTCGTCAGTGTGCTCGACAGTGAGCTCAGGGCGGCGAGCAAATCCGGGATCGATCCTTCATTGCGATATACCGGAATGACCAGCGAATTCATTCGCCCTTCCAATCGGTGAGCGCCGCGCATACGCGAGCGATCGCGTCGGCAGGAAGCTCCGGATAACACGGCAGTGAAATTACCTCCGCACTCGCCCTCAAGCTGTTCGGTAAATGCGCGAAGCTGTCGCTATTTTTCAACACCGGCTGCTGCGGATCGAGCAACGGATAATGAATATCCGTTGCGATCTGCGCTTGCGCCAAGTGCCCCTGCAGCGATTCGCGCTGCAACGTGCGCAGGACATACAAATGCGCCACGTAATCGTCTCCAACTACATCCGGGTGACGCAAACGGGGATGGGTTATTGCGGCATAAGTTGCAGCGATTTTCCGGCGTTGCGCATTCCAGCCGTCCACCAGTGGCAGTTTCACGCGAAGCACGGCGGCCTGGATTTCATCAAGGCGGCTATTGCGGGCGGGGCCGTCCACGACAATATATTTTTTCGACCAGCCGTATTGGCGCAAGCGACGCAGGCGCTCGGCGACGTCGGCATCGCGACAGGTGACAAGACCGCCATCACCGAGCGCACCGAGATTCTTGGTGGGATAAAAACTGAAGCTCGCGGCATCACCCCACGCACCTGCACGCACGCCATTGATGCTTGCGCCATGCGCCTGCGCACAATCCTCAAGCAAGGCGATACCATGCTGCGATGCAAGCGATTTCAGTTCGGGCATGCGCGCCATGCGTCCGTACAAATGCGTGGCGATGATCGCGGCGGTGCGCGGACCGATGAGCGCGGCCACGGCGGTCGGATCGATATTCAAATGTATGGGATCAACGTCGGCAAATATCGGCGTCGCGCCGATCGCCAGCAGCGCGGTGGTCGAGTACATGCCGGCATTGGCGGCGACGATAACCTCATCGCCGGCCTTCACGCCGAGCGCGCGCAGGGCCAGCTCGATCGCCTCGGTGCCGTTCGCCACGCCTATGCCATGCACTGCGCCGCACCACGCGGCAAACTCGCGCTCGAACGCTTCCAGCTCGGGGCCGAGAATGAACCAGCCGCTGTCTATGACCCGCGTGATAGCAACGAGCAACTGCTCGCGCAAGGCATTCGTATGCGAAGAAAGATTGTTGATCTGAATCATCACTTGCGGTTTGTCCATTATTGATGTTGCATCGTCAGGAGACGATTATATCCAATCGTCCATTGCTGCAGTGGCTTTCGCGCGGGAAGCGCGGTGCCGGGTTGCAACTGGTCACAAACGTCCTCCCAAATACGTCGATATTGCGTCATGTAATTCCGCGGCTTTGCAAGATATCAATTGCAAAAGCGAACTATGAGTTATGATTTATGCAGGGTGTGGACGATCCGCCTCAGCAGATCAAGGCGGCAGAAAATATTCTTCCGTAGCGACGGCACTTGGCGTTACTACTCAACAATCCTGCGACCAATCTTTTTTCACATGTCCTCATTCGAAGAGCTTTATCTCGCAGCCAATCCCGATGTCGCGGCAGCCGTGCGCACTGGAAAGTTCGAGTCCGGCATGCAACATTATCTTATGTTCGGAAAAGCGGAGCAGCGCCCGCTGGTACCGGTGCTTCTTTCTGCACGACAGCTGTCGAGTGATCTCGTCAAGTCGAAGGCACGCAAGCTGGATGCCATCGCGCCGTTGCTGCGTACCGACATGCCATCGACGAGCTCGGAGATGTTCTACGATTTCCTGAGTTCCGAGTTATCCGCGCAATTCGATATTGTCGATACCGGGCCAGTGAGCGGCAACGACTATGACTCGCATGTTCTGGAGTTGATCGCACGTCATCGCCACGGCCTGATCCTGGATTGCGGTGCAGGCAACCGCTCGACTTATTACGAAAACGTCGTGAATCTGGAAATTGCCGCGTTCGCTTCCACGGATGTACGTGGCGTAGCGGAAATGCTGCCATTCGCGGATAACTCATTCGACGCTGTGGTGGCGCTTTCGATCCTCGAACACGTCAAGGATCCGTTCCGCTGCGCGGCAGAAATACAGCGTGTGCTCAAGCCCGGTGGCGAGCTGATCTGCTGTGCATCGTTTTTACAGCCCTACCATGGCTATCCAAACCACTACTACAACATGACACATCAGGGTTTGCGCAGTCTTTTTGCTGCGACCATCGAGATCGATCGCATCGACGTCTACGACAGCGTGCGTCCATTATGGTCGCTGGCATGGATCATCAACAGTTGGGCAGACGGCCTCAAGGATGCTTCACGAGAGGACTTTCTGAACATGCGACTACAGGATTTTCTCTCGTCACCGGCAGCATTTCTGAGTGCGCCGTTCGTCACCGAGCTGACCCCGGCGAAGAATCTGGAACTTGCATCGGCATGCGCGTTGTTTGGAAAAAAGCGCGCCACGAAGGATGAAAAACGTGTTGCACAATAGTGGTGTTTCACCCGCACAGATCGTTTACGCACCGACGGAAGCGTACTGCAAGCGCTAAAACCCAGCTTGCGCCGTCAACACATCGACTCACCCAGCCCCGGCGTATACTGAGTTTCACGTGTGTTCCGG
>JAYVTP010000459.1:0-18957 GCA_043788685.1 Pseudolysobacter sp.
TCTGGCTGTTGCTGGGCGATATGGAAAAGTTCATCGCCTTCGATAATTTCCCGTGGTTTCGTGAGGCTTCGATCGCTCAGTTGACCGACCTCGAATGGCCCAGCGCGGAGCATTTGTATTGGCCTTCGCTCGACATCGATCTTGCTGTGGAATCGATCGATCATCCAGAGCGTTTTCCTCTGATCAGCAAAGTTTGAATTGAACGCCCGTTTTTTTGTATTGAGACTCGTGGCTCAAGTTTCTTCCGGGCCATTCGGTGCAATGACTTCGGGCTTGTGCGTGCGCAAATGCGCGACGACGTTGTAGATCGAGACGAACATCGGGAACGCGGTCTGGATGATGCCGACCGAATCGTTCTTGCCCCAGATGAAATACGCCAGCGTCAGAAAACTACCGACCACCGACAGATACCAGAACGACATCGGTACGACCACGCGCTTGTGTTTTTTGGTGGCGTAGAACTGCACGAACCAGCGCGCGGTGAACAAGAATGTGCCGACAAAGCCGATCAGCTTCCAGCTCGTAACCACGACGTGCGCATGGAACAGATGTAGATTAAAAAGCGTTTCGTTCATGAGATTGCCTTTTCAAGACGGCGCGCCTACTGGTGGCAAGCGCAGGATTTTACCAAGCTCGGTCGATACGCGATAAAAGCAACAAGGCCGCGTCACAGCGGCCTTGTTGGCTTCAGCGCTGGGTGGTTGAAACGGTCAGGAACGCTCCGCCAGCCACGCATGAATCGCTGGTGGCACTTCACGTTGCGCACGACCCGAAACGTAGATGCCGATGTGGCCGCCCTTGAACGCGAGCTGGGTGTAATCGCTGCTGCCGACGTGATCCTTGAGCACGCGCGAAGCGGACGGCGGCACGAGATGATCCTGCTCGGCAAAAATATTCAGCACCGGCATCGTGATGTTTTTCAGCGCGACCGATTTGTCGCCGATCATGAGCCCGCCCTTGACCAGCTTGTTGCCCTGATAGAACTCCTTGACGAATTCGCGGAACGCTTCACCGGCTTGGTCGGGGCTATCGAAAATCCATTTCTCCATGCGCAGGAAATTCTCGACCTCGGCCTTGTTGTCGAGGATGTCGATCAGGCCGATGTATTTCTGCTGGTTCAAGCGCACCGGCTTGAGCGTGAGGTAGCAGTAGTTCATGAGTTCGGCCGGCACGTTGCCTAGCGCATCGACGAACAGATCAACATCAAGGCCGCGCGTCCAGTGCGACAGCATGTTCTCCGGCGTGTGGAAATCGACCGGCGTCACCATCGTCACGAGGTTGCGCACTTTCTCGGGATAAATCGAGGCGAAACACAACGAGAACGCGCCGCCTTGGCAAATGCCGAGGATATTGATCTTCGCCACACCGCAACGTTTCGCCACCGCATCGACACAACGCCGGATATAACCGTTGATGTAGTCGTCGAGATTGGTGAAACGATCCGACAAATCCGGATAACCCCAGTCGATCAGGTACACATCCTGACCGCTTGCGAGCAGTTGTTTGACGATCGAGCGATCTTCCTGCAGGTCGACCATGTACGGGCGATTGACCAGCGCGTAGACGATCAGCAGCGGCGTCTTGATGGTCGGCTTGCCTTGGCCCTTGAAGCGATACAGGACGAGCTTGTCCTCGCGGTAGATTTCTTCCTTGTCGGTGACGCCGAAATGCACGTCGTCGACTTCGCGCAGGGTTTTCATGCCGTTCGCAATTTTCTGCTGCAGCTTGATCGCGTCGTCCAGCGCTTTTTGCGGAGTGATATTGATCGGATTCATACCGGGCCTCAGCGACGCTTGGCGGATGTGGACGCAGCACGCTTGCTCTTGCTCGCCTGCGCCTTGGCGATCACGGCACGCGTTTTATTCAGCGATGCGGCGAAGGTATTGGCTGAGCGTTTGCTCGCGACGGATTTGCTCGGCGCCTGTGCCGCAGCCGCAGCGAGTTTGTTGGCAGGCGCCTTTGCTGCCGGTGTTTTTGTAGCCGCTACTTTTGCCGCGGGCATCTTGGCTAACGGCTTGCTGTTGGTAGGCGTAGGCACCGATTTTTTCTGCGCTGGGACAACCACGGATTTATCCGCAACACGAATCGGTTTTTCTGCAGCGGCATTGCGCAGCGAATCGACTTGCGCGCGCAAGCTCGCCAACTCCTGCGCCATCGCACTCTCGCCGGCTTCGGCACTGCGGCGCAGCTCGCGACGCAATTCGTGCAGGCGTTTTTCCACGCTGTTGATTTCCGTGCGCGTCGGCATGCCGAGTTCGCGCGTGTTGTGTTCGATCTCCTGCTGCATCAAGCCGCGCACACGCATCTGCGCGTTGACGTAATCGCCGTAAATCTTGCGGAAATCTTCGGCCATCGCGATTTCGGCGTAAGCCTCCTCGGCGGAATCGACCCAGAGATCGTAGAAGCCGCGCATCGAATCGATCTGTCGACCGGGTTCGGAGCGCTCGGCGAGTTTGTCTTCGAGAATCTCGAAACTGCGCTGGCTCGACTTGGCGAGTTCTGCGTTGTAGCTCTTGTTGGCTTCTTCGTATTCCGTCCACGCCGCGAGCAACTTCTGCAGGCGCTCGGTTTTTTCGCGCGACGAGCCGAACGCCGGCAGCGTCAACATCGCACTGCTTTCGCGTTTGGCGGCCTCGATAAACGGCGCCATCTGCGCGCCGAGCTGCTCGAAACTTTTGGCGCCCTGCCCGGCAATATCACGCAGACCGCGCGACATCGGATTGTTGCTCAATGACGCATCAAACCCAGGCATGCTGAAACCGCCCGGCATCGCAAACGCATTGCGCAGACTATCCATCCACGCGCCGGTATTGGCACCGCCGTCGAAGCCCGCAGCCGGATTCGCAAACGCACCGCCCAAGGTCGATTGCATCGTCGCGAGATACGTCTTGGCGCTCGCGAGCATGCGTTCGACCACGTCGCTCTGATGGTTCGGCTGGTTGCCGAACAAGCGTGACCATTGCTCGATGCCTTCCTGCCACGGTGCCGCAGCAGCGCCGCTGCTACGCGCCTGATCGGTCGCGGCATTGCGCGTGAGATCGCTGAAGGCGTTCCAATACTTGGCCTGCATTTTGGCCCAGTCCATTTCGTCAGTCATAAATCCTCCGCAAGATAAAACGATGCTAGCAGCCGTCACGTCAGGTCACAACGAAACAAGCGCATCGGCGTAGCAGTCAACATTGGCGAGCTGGCGGAGCGAATGCTCGAAGCACCTCGAACCGGCAAAGAAAAAGCGGGCACAGGGCCCGCTTTTTTCGGAAACGACAAACCCGGGTTATCAGCCTGCGGCGGCGGCGGCGGCTTCGTCTTCGAGCACAGCCTTCATCGACAGACGGATACGGCCCTGCTTGTCCACTTCGAGCACCTTCACGCGCACGATGTCGCCTTCCTTGAGCTTGTCGGAAACCTTCTCGACGCGCTCGTTGGAAATCTGCGAAACGTGAACCAGACCATCCTTGCCCGGCAGGATCGTGACGAATGCACCGAAGTCCATGAGCTTGGCGACCTTGCCTTCGTAGATCTTGCCCGGTTCGACGTCGGATGTGATTTGCTCGATGCGCGCTTTCGCGGCTTCGGCAGCTTCGCGATTGACCGAGGCGATGATGATCGTGCCGTCGTCCTGGATGTCGATCTGCGTGCCGGTTTCTTCGGTGATCGAGCGGATGGTTGCGCCGCCCTTGCCGATGACTTCGCGGATCTTGTCCGGGTGCACGCGCATGGTCAGCAGGCGCGGTGCGAACTCGCTCATTTCCGAACGGGCGCTGCTCAAGACCTTGGCCATTTCGCCGAGGATGTGCAGACGCCCCTGCTTGGCTTGGCTCAACGCCACGCGCATGATTTCTTCGGTGATGCCGTCGATCTTGATGTCCATCTGCAACGCGGAAATACCATCGGCACTTCCGGCCACCTTGAAGTCCATGTCGCCGAGATGATCTTCGTCACCGAGGATATCGGACAGCACGACGAAGTCGTTGCCTTCCTTGACCAGGCCCATCGCGATACCGGCGACCGGCGATTTCAGCGGCACGCCCGCGTCCATCATGGCGAGCGAAGAACCGCACACCGACGCCATCGACGAGGAACCGTTCGACTCGGTGATCTCGCTGACCACGCGCACGACGTACGGAAATTCTTCGATGCTCGGCTTGACCGCCTGCACACCGCGCTTGGCGAGACGGCCGTGGCCGATTTCGCGACGCTTCGGACCGAGCATGCGACCGGCCTCACCCACCGAGAACGGAGGAAAGTTGTAGTGGAACAGGAACGGATCTTTTGACTCGCCTTCCGGCGCATCGATGATCTGCGCATCGCGCGTCGTGCCTAGCGTGACGATGACCAGCGCCTGGGTTTCACCACGCGTGAACAAGGCCGAACCGTGGGTGCGCGGCAGCACGCCAGTGCGCACGGTGATCGGACGCACGGTGGTCAGATCGCGACCGTCGATGCGAGTCTTGGTGGCAAGCACGGAAGCGCGCAAGGTCTGATATTCGAGCTCGCCGAATTCCTTGGCGAGTTCGGCATTGCTCCAGCCATGCGCTTCGGCTTGCGCCTTGAGCGAAGCAATCGTTTCTTTCTTCAAGGCCGAGATCGCATCACGACGCTCGAGCTTGTCGCGCACGGCGTAGGCGGCGATCAGGCTGTCACCGACAGCGCCCTTGACCTGCGCAATCAGCGCTTCGTTCTTGGCCGGAGCGGACCACGTCCACGACTTGACGCCCACTTCGACACAGAGTTCGTTGATCGCGCGAATCACGACCTGCATTTGCCGGTGACCGAACATCACCGCGCCGAGCATGATTTCCTCGGACAGCAGCTTGGCTTCGGATTCGACCATCAGCACCGCATTCGAGGTACCGGCGACGACGAGGTCGAGGTCGGAGGTTTTAAGTTCGGTGGCGGTCGGATTGAGCAGGTATTTGCCGTTCGCATAACCGACGCGTGCCGCAGCGATCGGGCCGCCGAACGGCATGCCGGAAAGTGCCAGTGCGGCAGAGGCGCCGATCAAGGCCGGGATATCACCGTCGATTTCCGGATTCATCGACAGCACGGTCGCAATGACC
Organism: Pseudolysobacter sp.; assembly: GCA_043788685.1. Taxonomy (GTDB): domain Bacteria; phylum Pseudomonadota; class Gammaproteobacteria; order Xanthomonadales; family Rhodanobacteraceae; genus Pseudolysobacter. The sequence goes on from JAYVTP010000459.1 coordinate 5,061, forward strand.
TGCACTTCGTTGCGGAATTCCTCGGGAAACAGCGGACGGATCGGACGATCGATCAGGCGTGAGGTCAGCGTTTCTTTTTCGGTCGGACGACCTTCGCGCTTGAAGAAGCCGCCCGGGATGCGACCACCGGCATAGAACTTTTCCTGATAGTCGACGGTGAGCGGGAAAAAATCCTGGCCTTCGCGTGCCGACTTGTTGCCGACCGCCGTGACCAGGATGACGGTATCGCCCATCTTGACGACCACCGCGCTGGCCTGGCGGGCGATTTCGCCCGTCTCCAGCGTGATTTCGTGATTACCGTACTGGAAGGACTTGGTTACTTTCGCCACGAGAGTTTTCCTGTTGCTTTTGCATTATCGGTGAGCCGCCTTGTTATCAAGGTGGCGACAAAAACCCGGTGCACGAGGTTTTGTCAGGATTCCAGCAGGAGGTCGGGCCGGGCGATTTGACGCACCGGCACGACCATCCCGATGTGTATTGATTTTAGCGACGGATTCCGAGGCGACCGATCAGCGTCTTGTAACGCTCGGCATCCTTGGTCTTGAGATAATTCAGCAGGCGACGACGCTGGTTCACCATCTTCAGCAGACCGCGCCGCGAATGATGATCCTTGTCGTGTTCGGCAAAATGCTTGGTGAGGTGTTCGATGCGTGCGGACAGCAGCGCGACCTGAACTTCGGTGGAGCCGGTATCGGCCGGGCCACGCGCGTGATCGGCGATGATCTTGGAGGTTTGTTCGACGTTGAGAGACATGATGAACCTTGGATTTGCGAAGCGAGGCTTGCGTAGCGCCACATCGGTCAGACCGACGAAAACCGGCACTCCAGCGGAGATGGTGCTGCGTAAGCCCCGCAGTGGATGGATGAGCTAGCGGAGTTGACTCGGCATTTTAGCGTACTTTTGGCGTGTAGCGTCAACTTGTCATATGTGAAAGAGAAATACGCGGATCGATGGATTGCGGCATCCGCGCCGGGATTTTTCTGCGTCGCAGCGCGAGAACCTGCGTGTGGTTTCTTCAGATCGAATCGCTGCGGTCGTTTGCATGCGCGGTTGGTACAGATCAGCTACTTGCAGCCCGATCGAGAAGTCTGGCCTATCTCACTGTTTTTCATACTGCGGCAGCCTCCTCCAGCGGCGTGATGGCAGGCGCAATCGGCCCCGGCGGATTAAAGCCGCGCAACGGCCATAAGCAACCATCGGCACGACATTCAGCCAACGAAACCAAACGATCGTTTTGGTCACGCGCCTGATAAAGCTGACCAACCAGCAAATCCGGAGCGGCGGTCAAACGCTGGCCGAGGCGCAAACGCTGGGCTTCGAGCAAATCCAGCGGCGCCACCGGCAGATTTTGCAATCCGGTTTCGAGCGGCAACAAACTCGTTGGCAAGGCGCCGGCATCGGCCAGCGCCTGCAGTTGCTCCAGCGTGACCATCAGCACCTCGCGGAACGGCTCGACCCAGAGCCGGCGCAATGCGATGACATGCGCGCCGCAGCCCAGACGTTCACCGAGATCACGCACGAGACTGCGCACGTAGGTGCCGGAGCCGCACTCCACATGCAGGCGCAAATGGTCGGCGCCCAGCTCGAGCAGATCGAACCGTTGCACATTCACCTGCCGCGGCGGCGCCTGCACTTCTTCGCCCATACGCTTGCGCTTGTACAGCGGTAGACCGGCTTGCTTGATCGCGGAATATATTGGCGGAATCTGCGTGATATCGCCACGCAATCCGGCCATTGCGGCCTCAACCTGTGCAGCGGTGAAAGTCGGCACGACACGTTCGCTGAGGACATTGCCGTCGGCATCATCGGTATCGGTGGTGATGCCGAGGCGACATTCGGCGGCATATGCCTTGCCCGCGCCGAGCAGATGACCGGCAATTTTGGTGGCCTCGCCGAAACACAGCGGCAACATGCCGGTGGCGAGTGGATCGAGACTGCCGGTGTGGCCGGTCTTGCACTCGCCGAACAGATGCATGACCGACTGCATCGCCTTGTTCGAACTCATGCCGGTGGGTTTGTCGAGGAGCAGAATGCCGTGAACCTCACCGATCGCCGGCCCGAGCTTGGGACGGTACGGTGGACGCAAGCGGATATGTTTTTTCACGCGAAACTCGACGCTATTGGCCGCGCGTTTTGCCTTCGCGCAACAATGCCTCGATGCGTTCGCCGCGATCGACCGAGTCGTCGTAACGGAAACGCAGTTCTGGTACACGGCGGATGTGCAGCAGTTTAGATAACTGCATGCGGAATTCTTTCGCCATCACATTAAGCTCCTTGACCGCGGGCAAACCCTGATCAGTCAACAGCGCGGTGACGTAGATGATCGCCGAATCGAAATCCTTACTGACTTCGACATCGGACACGCTCACCGACGGCAACGCATGTTCGCGTACGGCGGCATGCACCATGATCGAAATCTCCCGGCGCAATTGCGCGGAGAGTCGATCGGAGCGGGTGAATTCCTTGGCCATAATGATTGCAGTTACCTATTGCTTTTGCTCGTCATCCCAGCGCAGGCTGAAATCCATTTTTCAACATTAAAACAAGAACTGGATCCCGGCCTTCACCGGGATGACGGTCGGGAATCATCAAAGCGTACGCTGGATTTCGACGCGCTCGTAGCACTCGATCTGATCGCCCGGTTTGACGTCGTTGTATTGCTTGACGCCGATGCCACACTCCATGCCGTTGCGGACTTCGTCGACGTTTTCCTTAAAGCGGCGCAGCGATTCGAGCTCGCCCTGATAAATCACTGTATTCTCGCGCAGCACGCGAATCGGCTTGTTGCGCTTGACCGTACCCTCGATGATCATGCAGCCCGCGATCGCGCCGAACTTCGACGAACGGAACACGTCGCGCACCTGTGCGGTACCGATGATGTCCTCGCGAATCTCGGTGCCAAGCAAACCGGTGACGGCTTGTTTGACCTGATCGATGACGTCATAAATAATCGAGAAATAACGGATGTCGAGATCGGATTCGTTGATCACCTTGCGCGCCGAAGCATCCGCTCGCACGTTGAAGCCGATCACGATCGCCTTCGATGCGGCAGCCAAAGTTGCATCGGATTCGGTGATGCCACCGACGCCGGACGCAATCACATTCACGCGCACGATGTCGTTGGTCAGGCTCGTCAGCGAATCGCGCAATGCCTCGACCGAACCTTGCACATCGGCCTTGACCACGAGGTTGAGCACACGCTGAGTTTCGCCCTGGTTGCCCATCTGCGACATGACGTCTTCGAGCTTGGTCGATTTCTTGAACAAGCGGCTTTCGCGACGTTTCTGCTGACGCTGCTGTGCGACGTCCTTGGCTAGGCGCTCGTCGGCGACGGCGACAAAATCGTCACCAGCTTCGGGCACGCCCGACATGCCGAGCACCTGTACCGGAATCGAGGGGCCGGCACTTTCGACCTGCTTGCCGGTTTCGTCGAACAAGGCGCGCACACGGCCGTATTCGACGCCGCACACGAGGAAATCGCCCTTCTTCAAAGTGCCTTGCTGCACCAGCACAGTCGCGACCGGACCACGGCCCTTGTCGAGACTGGACTCGATCACCACGCCGGAAGCCAAGCCATCCTTGACCGCTTTGAGCTCCATCACTTCGGCTTGCACGAGGATCGCATCGAGCAGCGCATCGACACCGTCGCCGGTCTTGGCCGAGACCGGCACGAAAATGGTATCGCCGCCCCATTCTTCGGGCACGACTTCGTGCTGCACCAGCCCCTGCTTGACCTTGTCGGCCTCGGCATCGGGTTTGTCCATCTTGTTCACCGCGACAATCAGCGGCACGCCGGCGGCGCGCGCATGTTGCACGGCTTCGATCGTCTGTGGCATCACACCATCGTCGGCCGCTACCACGAGCACCACGATATCGGTGAGCTTGGCGCCGCGCGAACGCATCGAGGTAAACGCGGCATGGCCGGGCGTATCGAGGAACGAAACCACACCCTTGCCAGTTTCGACATGGTAGGCGCCGATATGCTGGGTAATGCCGCCCGCCTCACCCGATGCTACCTTGGTGCGGCGAATATAATCGAGCAACGAGGTCTTGCCGTGATCGACGTGACCCATGATCGTGACGACCGGTGGGCGCGTTTCCTTGTCGCCTGCGTTGTCGGTTTTTGCGACGAGCACGGATTCCGCATCGGTGCCGATCTCGGCGACGGCGGTGTGGCCCATCTCCTCGACCACCAGCACGGCGGTATCGTGATCGATGGCCTGATTGATCGTGGCCATTACGCCCATCTTGAACAGTTTCTTGACGACTTCGGCGCCCTTCACTGCCATCTTCTGCGCGAGATCAGCAACGATGATCGATTCACCGATTGCGACTTCGCGCACCACCGGTGCAGTCGGACGCGAGAAGCCGTGCGCTGGTCCACCGAGTTGCTGTTTCTGCATTTCTCCCGGACGCGGACGCGGTTTTTTCTTCGCCGCACCACGACGCTCGCTGCCGGCCTTGGACAGGTGCAGTTCCGCGCCAAAATAAGTCTTGCCGGCGGGCTCGTCCGAGCCGCCTTCTTCACGGCCACGCGGAGCACGCGGACCCTTGTGACGCGCTGGTTCATCAACCGCATCACGCACACGATGATCCTTGCGCGCAGGCTGCGGTGCCGCCGCCGGTGCTGGCGTTGCCGCGACCTTCGGTGCGGCATCGCTGCGCGCCGGTACTTCCTGGCGTGGTTTGGCTGCTTCTTCGGCGGCAAAACGCGCCTCCGTTTCGGCGCGCAGTCGATCTTCCTCAGCCTGACGCTTGGCATCTTCGATCGCACGCACACGCGATTCTTCGTCGTGACGGCGTTTGTCTTTTTCTTGGATCAGCAGGTCTTCGGCTTCGCGCTTGGTCTGCGATTCCTGCAGTTTGCGCAGCGCATCTTCGCGCTCGGAATCAACTTCCGGCTCGTCGGTCATGCTGCTGCGTTTGACGTAGGTGCGTTTCTGCCGCACTTCGACGTTGACGATTTTCGATGGCCCGCGCGGACCGACTCCGGCCACGGTGATTTCGCTGACGGTCTTGCGCTTCAGCGTAATCTGGCGTGGGGCGGTGGCTTCTGCCGCAGCAGCTTCGCCCTTGCCATGCGTGCGGCGCAGAAAACCGAGCAGCTTGACCTTTTCGGTGCTGCTGACAGGCTGATCCACGCTATTGAACGTCATGCCCGCTTCGGCAAGCTGCGCTAGCAGCTTGTCATCGGTCATGCCCAGCACTTTGGCCAGTTGTTTTACGGTTACATCCGACATCTTTGCGTATTCTCCGTGACTTGCTCGCGAGACGGACGGTGCGCAAACCTCAGCAGATGCGTACCGGCACCATTGCTGATTCTGTCCACGCCACATCCATCCACATCTCGACCAACGCGTTTGCCGCGCAAGCGCTTGATCACCCCTCGAGTCAATATGACTCGGCAGGGCCTACTGAGTTGTGCGTCGCCGCACCGTCTCAGATCGTACCAATTACAGTCCGCGGGCGGCCAAGATGAGTTTACGCGCACGCGGCTCATCGAGGCCCGCAATACCCAGCTCCATCAACTCGTCGACCGCGAGATCGGACAGACTTTCGCGATTGGTGATGCCATGCCGCGCCAGCTCGAACGCCGTGGCTTCGTCCATGCCGTCCAGATCCAGCAGATCCTGTTCGGGATGGGAATCGTCCACGCCCTCTTCCACCGCCAGCGCATCGGTCAGCAACGCATCACGGGCGCGCGCGCGCAGCTCCTCGACGATGTCTTCGTCGAAGCCTTCCACCGCGAGCAACTCCGCAGTCGGCACGTAGGCGATTTCCTCGATCGAGGAGAATCCTTCCTGCACCAGGATCGCGGCGATTTCGTTGTCGACTTCGAGCTTGTCGACGAACAGGGCGCGCGCAGATTCCTGCTCGGCTTCACTCTTGGCCTGCACATCGGCCTGGGTCATAACGTTGAGCTGCCAGCCGGTGAGCTTGCTGGCGAGACGCACGTTCTGACCGCCGCGACCGATCGCCTGCGACAGTTTGTCTTCGGCAACCGCGATATCCATCGAGTGTTTTTCTTCATCGACGATAATCGATTGCACTTCCGCCGGCGCCATCGCATTGATCACGAACTGCGCCGGATTTTCGTTCCACAAGATGATATCAACACGCTCGCCGTTGAGCTCGTTAGACACCGCCTGCACACGCGAACCACGCATGCCGATGCAGGCGCCGATCGGATCGGTGCGCGCGTCGTTGGTCACCACCGCGATCTTGGCGCGGTCGCCCGGATCGCGCGCGGCGCCTTTGATCGTGACCAAGCCTTGGCCCACTTCCGGCACTTCGAGCTTGAACAATTCCATCATAAATTCAGGCGCGGTACGCGACACAAACAATTGCGGGCCACGTACTTCCGGGCGAACTTCATGCAGATAACCGCGCACGCGATCACCGGCGCGCACGGCTTCGCGCGGAATGGCTTTTTCGCGCGGGATAAACGCCTCGGCATTGCCGCCGAGATCGAGATAGATGCTGCCGCGCTCGACGCGCTTGACTACACCGGTGATGAGTTCACCGATGCGATCCTTGAAGGCTTCGACGACCTGCGCACGCTCGGCTTCGCGCACACGCTGCACGATCACCTGCTTCGCCGCCTGTGCTGAAATGCGGCCGAACTCGGCGTTCTCAATCGGCTCTTCGATGTATTCGCCGACTTCCGAATCGGGTTTGACATCGATCGCGTCCATCAGGCGCAGTTGATGATCGGGCGACTCCATCACGACATCGTCAGCCACGACTTCCCAGCGACGGAAGGTTTCGTATTCGCCAGTGTGTCGATTGATGCTTACGCGCACCGCCACTTCTTCGGCGTAACGCTTCTTGGCCGCGGACGCGAGCGCCGCTTCCATCGCATCAAAAATCACCTCCATGTCGACGCCTTTTTCATTGGCGACGGCATCGACAACCAGCAATAGCTCTTTACTCATGATTCCAACCTCGAATTCGTCCGGCGAAATATTTTCCGCCAGCATCCATTATTCGTTAATCGATTTTTTTCGTTCCGGCCGGCTTGGCATCAGCCTTCTTGCCGGGAGTTTTCTTGGCATTACCTTTCGGCTTTTCCGGCTTCGCAAAATCCGGCACCAGATTGGCCTTTTGAATATTCGCGTGCGCGATCTGCACAGCCGCATCGTCCTGTTGCATCCTGATCTGGTCGCCTTCGACGGCCAGGATCAAACCGCGAAAACGGCGTCGACCACCGACCGGCAAACCGACACTCAACTTGGCTTCGCTACCAATGAAGCGCGCAAACTGCTGCGGCGTGAACAACGGCCGATCCATGCCGGGCGACGACACTTCGAGCGTGTATTGTCCGTCAATCGGGTCGTTCACATCCAGCGTGGCGGAGACTTCGCGGCTAACCGCCTCGCAATCTTCCACGGTGATCGGACGCTCGGCCGCATCGATGTAGATACGCACCAGACTGTTACCCGCCGACGGGCTGTAGTCGACACCAAGACATTCGAGGCCCATGCCGAGCCCGGTCACGACCGGCGATAATAATTCGGTTAGTTCGTCGTGTTTCACGCGTGCATCCACAGCCGACGTCAGGTAAAAAAAAATGGGCGCAAGGCCCATTCCGTAGTCCGCCGTTTTCAATCCCAAACCGGCGTTTCGCATCCTGCGAATCTTCGATGCGCTTGCGCCACACCGACCTTGCCATACATTCGCTAGTCTCAATAACGAAGGGCCTCATTAGAGGCCCTTTGTCTTTGATCTTGGTAGCGGGGGTAGGATTTGAACCTACGACCTTCGGGTTATGAGCCCGACGAGCTGCCAGACTGCTCCACCCCGCATCAGGCGAACCGCAATGTTAACGCGCATGCGGTTTTATTGCAACCGCAAATGCGCCGGAATCGAAGCGGAGCGCACTTACACGACGACGTGGAAAGCGCGGTTGCACCAATCGATCAGCGGGCCCCAATACAGGCCGACGGCGAGCAGTGCAACGGCGTTCAGGGACAGCGCCAAACGGAAGCTGAAATCGTGTGGCATGCGTAGCGGCGTGGCATCGACCGGCGCATCGAAATACATCACCTTGATCACGCGCAAGTAGTAATACGCACCGACGATGGCGAACACGATCGCGACGATCGCCAGCCACAATGAGCCGGCATCGATCACCGATTTGAGCACGAGCAATTTGGCGAAAAATCCGAAGAGCGGCGGAATGCCGGCCAGCGAGGCCATCGTCAGCAACATCATCAGCGCGAACCACGGATTGCGCTGATTCAAACCCTTGAAGTCATCGATTTCCTCGGCCTCGAAACCCTGGCGCGCGAGCAGCATGATCATGCCGAACGCGGCCGTGGCCATGACCGAATACGAGATCGCGTAGAACATGGCGGCGGAATATCCGGCCGGCGTGCCGTTGATCAATCCGAGCAATAAAAACCCGATATGCGAAATGGTCGAGTACGCGAGCATGCGCTTGAGGTTGGTCTGCGCGATTGCCGCAATATTGCCGACGGCGAGCGAGGCGACTGCGAGCACGCTGAGCATCTGCTGCCAGTGCGGCCCCATATTGCCCATCGCGCCTTCGAGCAGGCGATAGGCCATGCCGAACGCTGCGAGTTTCGGCGCGCTGCCGATGAATGCCGTGACCGCGGTCGGCGCGCCCTGGTAAACATCCGGCAACCACATATGAAACGGTGCGGCGCCGAACTTGAACGCGATGCCGACCACGAGAAAGACCAGACCGAATGAAAGCAAGACGTGACCGTGGCCGTCGCTGCTGGCGATGGCCTGATGAATCTTGCCAAGATCCAGCGTACCGGTCGCGCCGTAGATCATCGACATGCCGTACAACAACAAACCCGACGCGAGCGCACCGAGCACGAAATATTTGATCGCCGCTTCGGACGACAAACCCGAGTCGCGATTCAGCCCGACCAGCGCGTACGACGACAACGTCAGCAGTTCCAGCCCGAGATAAACCATCACCAGATTGCCGGCCGAAACCAGCAACATCGCACCGAGCGCGGCGAACGAACACAAGGTGTAGAACTCGCCGTTGAACAGCTTGCGTGCGATTAAGTATTCGCGCGAAAACAGAAACACCGCGATCGTCACGCCGAGTATGAAAACCTTCAGCACCGCGGCCATGCTGTCGTGGACATACATGCCATTGAATGCGGTCTGCGCGTCCGGACGAATATCCTGCCCCATCAGCACCAGCACCCCGGTCACGAGCAGGATGCCGATTGAAAGCCAGTGGGTGATGCCGCGACGTTGCTGGGTCAGAAATGCATCCAGCAACAGCAGCACGCACAGCGCGCCGAGCAGGTAGAGCTCGGGCAACATCAGCTGCATATCAGAAAGCTTGAATATCATCAGAGTGTTCCGTAATCAGGCTTTGGCGAGGGTCAGCGCATCAACGATTTGCTTGACCGAACCATCCATCAATTCGGTCAGCGGCGCCGGCCAGACACCGAGCAACAGCACGCCGACCGCGAATGCGGTAAGCATCAGCGCTTCACGCGGATTGAGGTCGTGCAGCTTGGCGACGCGATCGTTGGCGACCTCGCCGAACAGCACGCGCTTGACCAGCCACAAGGTATAGGCCGCACCGATAATCAAAGTGAGCGCCGCGAGCATCGCGATCCACGGTTTCGCCGCGAAACTCGACAAAACCACCATGAATTCGCCGACAAAGCCGGAGGTGCCGGGCAAGCCGCAATTTGCCATCGAGAAAAACACCATGAACGCGGCGAACCACGGCATGGTATTCGCGACGCCGCCGTAATCCTTGATCATGCGTGTGTGCATGCGATCGTAGATCACGCCGACGCACGAGAACATGGCGCCTGAAACGAGACCGTGCGAAATCATCTGCACCATCGCCCCCTGCACGCCGAGATATGCCGCGAGCGAATTCGGCGTAGCCGAGTTGCGCATGAGCAACAGCGGCAGGAAAATTCCGAGCGTGACAAAACCCATGTGCGCGACCGACGAATACGCGATGAGCTTTTTCATGTCCTGCTGCACCAGTGCAACAAAACCGACGTAGACGATCGCGATCAACGACAAGGCCACGATCAGCATCGCGTAACTTTCGCTCGCGTCGGGCGTGATCGGTAGCGAGAAACGCAGGAACCCGTATCCGCCGATCTTCAGCATGATCGCCGCCAGAATCACCGAGCCGCCGGTCGGCGCCTCGACGTGCGCATCCGGCAACCATGTGTGCACCGGCCACATCGGCACCTTGACCGCGAACGCGATCAGGAACGCAAAGAACAACCAGGTCTGTTCACGCTCACCGAGGGCAAGCTGCGAGAAACTCGACAACTCCCAGCTGCCGGCGTGCAAGTACAGATAGATCAGCCCCACCAACATGAAGATCGAGCCGAAGAACGTGTACAGGAAAAACTTGATCGTGGCGTAGACACGCCTTGGCCCGCCCCAGCCGCCGATGATGATGAACATCGGAATCAGCATCGCCTCGAAGAAAATATAGAACAGCAGCGCGTCCATCGCCGCGAACACGCCGATCATGAGACCTTCGAGCACGAGGAATGCGGCCAAGTATTGATTGACGTTTTTCTCGATCGCCTGCCACGCGCCGATAATCACCAGCACCGTGGTGAACGTCGTGAGCACGATCAGCGCAACCGAAATGCCGTCGGCACCGAGATGGTAATTGGCGTGGATTGCCGCGATCCACACATGCATTTCGGTGAATTGCATGACGCTGCGCAGGTTGTACGGCAGCACCGAAAGATCGCTGGCGTAATGTGTATACAGTGGAATGCTCACGAGCAACGTGGCGAATGCAACACCGAGCGCGAGCCAGCGCGACAGCTTCGGGCGATCAGCGCCGACCAGCAACAACAGCGCGCCACCGAATATCGGCAACCAGATCAACGAACTCAACAGAGGCCAGGAAGTCATCATTGTTTTTTTCTTTCTCGGCGTCAGGAAACGTGTGGGACGAACCACCACAGACCGGCGAGCAACACCACCAGACCGAGGATCATCGCAAACGCGTAGTGATAGAGATAACCGGATTGCAGGATGCGCATCGCACCTGCGGCGCGCGACACCAGCGCGGCGGAACCGTTGACGATGCCGTCGTCGATGATCGCGACATCGCCGAATTTCCACAGGCCGCGACCGAGCAGCAACGAGCCGCGCGCGAACACCGCCTGGTAAATTTCGTCGAACCAGTATTTGTGATCGAGCAGGTTGTAGATCGGCAGCAAGGCACGTTTGATCTTGTCGGCCACGCTGATATTGAACAGATAAATATAAGTCGCGACGGCGAACCCGGCGAAAGCGAAAAGGAACGGCAATCCGACGAATCCATGCAAGATCGCGGCAAATACACCGTGGAATTGCTTGCCGATTTCCGCGACGACATCGTTCGCCTCGCGCACATGAATCGCACCGGCAAAATAACCGTGGAACAGCATCGCATCGATGGTCAGGCCACCGATCAGCAATGAAGGAATAGCGAGCAGGATCAGCGGCACCGTGACCACCCACGGCGACTCGTGCGGCGCGTGCGCGAGATGGCCCGGCTCGTGATGGCCGTGATCGTCGTGGCCATGATCGTTGCCGTGTTCGACAACAAAACGCTCCTTGCCGTGAAACGTCAGATACAGCAGGCGGAAGCTGTACAGCGCGGTGACGAACACGCCGATCAGCACGCAGAAATACGCGTAGTTAGCGCCCCAGCGATGCGATTCACCGACCGCCTCGATGATCGCATCCTTGGAGAAAAATCCGGCGAAACCCGGCATGCCGGTCAGCGCCAAAGTGCCGACCCAGGCCGTGATGAACGTGATCGGCATGTACTTGCGCAGGCCGCCCATGTAACGCATGTCCTGCTCGTGATGCATTGCCATGATCACCGAACCTGCGCCGAGGAACAGCAGCGCCTTGAAAAAGGCGTGGGTCATCAAATGGAATACCGCGGCCGAATATGCCGACACGCCAAGCGCCACGGTCATGTAGCCGAGCTGCGAGAGTGTGGAATACGCGATCACGCGCTTGATGTCGTTCTGCACGATGCCGATCAAGCCGGTGAACAAGGCGGTGGTCGCGCCGATCACGAGAACGAACGACAGCGCCGTCTCCGACAATTCAAAAATCGGCGACATGCGCGCGACCATGAAGATGCCGGCAGTGACCATCGTCGCGGCGTGGATAAGCGCGGAAATCGGCGTCGGGCCTTCCATCGAATCCGGCAACCACACATGCAACGGCACCTGCGCCGACTTGCCCATCGCGCCGATGAACAACAGAATGCAGATGACGGTCGCCGCACTCCACGGATGACCGCTGATGATCTCGATGGTGTGGCCGTTGAGCGCACGCTCACCGATCGTGAATACTTGCGCGTAGTCCAGCGTGTGACAGAAATAAAGCACGCCAGCAATGCCGAGCAGGAAGCCGAAATCGCCGACGCGATTGACCAGAAACGCCTTCATGTTGGCGAAGATCGCCGTCGGTTTCTTGAACCAGAATCCGATCAGCAGATACGACACCAGACCGACCGCTTCCCAGCCGAAAAACAACTGCAGGAAATTGTTCGCCATCACCAGCATCAGCATCGAAAACGTGAACAATGCGATGTAGCTGAAGAAACGCTGGTAACCGTCATCCTCGGCCATGTAGCCGATCGTGTAGATGTGCACCATCAACGAGACGAACGTGACCACGACCATCATCATTGCGGTCAGGCGATCAATCAGAAAACCGACATGCATGTGCAGTACATCGACTGCCGCCCACGTGTAGACATTCAAATTGTAGGTTTGCGCACCGCCCCATACCAACTGGTACAAAACGTAGATTGATGCGAGACAACTCGTGCCGACGCCGAGAATCGTGACGCTATGCGCGCCGATACGACCAATCTGTCGGCCAAGGAAGCCGGCGAGGATCGCGCCGACCAACGGCGCAAGCGCGATCAGCAGCAGCAGGTTGGTCGATAATACAATCGGCTCCATCGTTCTAACCTTTCATGCTGTCGAGTTCGGCCACGTTGATCGTGGCGCGATTGCGGAACAGGACGACCAGAATCGCCAGACCGATCGCGGATTCCGCCGCCGCCACGGTGAGTATGAAAAACACAAAAACCTGACCGTCGGCGTTGCCGAGGAAACGCGAGAATGCGATGAAGTTGGTATTGACCGCGAGCAGCATGAGCTCGATCGCCATCAGAAGAATAATGACGTTCTTGCGATTGATGATGATGCCCGCGACCGAGATGCAGAACAGCACTGCGCCCAGGGTGATGTAGTGCGCCAAGGTAATCACGACGGCTCTCCGGAATCGGTGGACATTTTCTCGCTGGCCATCTTGACGATGCGCACGCGATCGGTGGCTTTGACGCGTACCTGCTGCGCTGCCGTCTGATGTTTCACGCCCGGACGTTGGCGCAAGGTCAAGGCAATCGCCGCAATTAGTGCGACCGTCAGAATCAACGCCGCAATCTCGAACGGCAGCAGGAAATCGGCGAACAACGTGTGCCCGATCCACGCCGTATTCGAGGCGCCAGCCGGATCGGTCGGCGACAATGGAACCTGCATGCTCTTGATGCCGATCAGCGAAATCATTTCCGCCAGCATCAGCAACGCGACGATCACGCCGACCGGCAGATACCGCGCAAAACCTTCGCGCGTCGATTCGGTATTGATATCCAGCATCATCACCACGAACAGGAACAACACCATCACCGCGCCCACGTAAACCAGGACCAACGTCAACGCGAGAAACTCGGCGTAGATCAACATCCACAATCCCGCCGCCGTGACGAACGACAACACCAGAAACATCGCGGCATGCACCGGGTTCCGGGCGAGGATGACCGCGAGTGCTGCAAACAGCAGCACCGAGGCGAAAACGTAGAAGGTGATTAGTTGGAAAGTCATTTTTTTGATTG
>JAYVTP010000460.1:0-6998 GCA_043788685.1 Pseudolysobacter sp.
GCCGCCAACGATACGATCTCGCCATTATCCGAAGCACTGAAGCGCGCACGCCGATTGGCCAAACCCGGCACGCGCGTGTTGCTGCTTAGCGATGGCTTCAGCGCCGATGCCGACGCGCTGGCGCCGTTGTCGCTGCTCGCGCAGCATTGCGATGTCGCCGCTGTGATCGTGAGCGATGCGCTGGAACTTAGCGCACCACCGCCCGGACGCTACGCCGTGCGCAGCGGCGGCACTACGCGCCTGTTCGATTTCGCGCGTGCGAATGTGCGCGAACAATGGTCGCAGACGTTTGCCGAGCGGCGTGATGGCTTGCTCGGCTTGTTGCAAAAACGCGCGTTGCCATCGATCCGCATCGATACGCGCGACGAACCGGATCGCGAACTCGTGCGCCTGCTGTCCGGTGCCGTGCCGTTGGAGAAAAGCGCGTGACTCCGAACGACGCGCCAGTTTTGAAAGACATTCATTTGCCGCCAGATCCGTCGTGGTGGCCGCCCGCGCCGGGCTGGTGGCTGCTGGCATTCCTGCTGCTCGTACTGATCGCGCTGATTGTGCGATTCAGCGTGCCGCGCTGGCAGCAACGGCAGCGCATTATCCGCGCGATGGCGGAATTTGAAATCATCGTCGCGTCGTTTGATGGTCAACAGAATCACCTGAAACTTGCCGCCGAATTATCGAAATATTTGCGCCGAGTCACGCTGCTGCGCTCGCCACACGCTGTGGCACTCAGCGGCGATGCGTGGCTCGATCATCTTGATGCCGCCGCGGGCACGCAAGAATTTCGGACCGGTATTGGCCGCGTGTTGCTGGATGCGCCGTATCGTCCGGCGCAGCCGTTTGATGCGCCGGCATTGATCGCACTCACACGTCGCTGGAGCCGCGCTGCGCTGAGGAGTTCGCATGCTTGAGTGGGTCTGGCTCTGGGTATTTTTTGCGTTGCCGCTGCCGCTGCTGATCGCGTGGTTGCGACGACCTGCGGCGAACGTGCCGAGCGCTGCGCTGCGCTTGCCGTACGGCGGTCTGGCGCTGGATCAGGCACGTGGTGCCAGTCCGGTGCCGCGCCTGCGCAGCGCACTGGCTATGCTGGTGTGGCTCGCGCTACTGACCGCTGCGGCGCGACCGCAATGGGTCGGCGATATCGTCGATCTGCCGCGTAGCGGTCGCGATTTGTTGTTGGCCGTGGATACTTCGGGCAGCATGGACACGCGCGACATGGCGCTCGGCGGCCAGGCGGCGACACGCTTCGACGCGGTCAAGGCGATCGCTGGCGATTTCATCCAGCGTCGCATCGGCGATCGCATTGGCTTGGTGCTGTTCGGCTCGCAGGCGTTTCTGATGACGCCGCTCACGTTCGATCGCAACACCGTGCTGACCCAGCTCAACGAATCCGCGGTCGGTCTGGCCGGGCGCGAAACCGCAATTGGCGATGCGATCGGATTGTCGATAAAGCGCCTCCATGCACGGCCGCAAAATCAGCGTGTGCTGATCCTGCTGACTGACGGCGTGAACAACGCCGGCGAACTCGATCCGCACAAGGCGACCGAGGTTGCTGCGAGCGAGCATGTGCGCATCTACACCATCGGCATCGGCGCGGAAGCGATGCGCGTCGATAGTTTTTTCGGCAGTCAGGTGGTCAATCCGTCGGCTGATCTGGATGTCGGCATGCTCAGCGAAATGGCGCAGAAAACCGGCGGGCGTTTTTATCGCGCGCGCAACACCGAGGAGCTCGCGCAGATCTATCACGTGATCGATCAACTCGAACCGTCCGCTGCCGATAGCGAACATTTTCGTCCGGTCGATGAGTTGTTCTACTGGCCGCTCGCACTCGCGCTGTTGCTCGCAGCGGCCGGCGCGATGGCGCCACGTTTGCGCGATGCGCGTTTCACACGGGCGCGCGCGACATGATCGAGCTGTTGCGCGAGTTTCATTTTCTGCGTCCATGGTGGTTGCTGGCGCTGCTGTTATTGCCGCTGTTACTGCGTGCGCTGCGCCAGTTCGGCAATGCCGGCGATGCGTGGCGCAATGTTGTCGACGCGCATCTGCTGGTGTATCTGATCGAGCGCGATACGAATACTTCAACTGGCTTGCCGCGTGCATTGATCGCGACATGCTGGATCATCACTGCATTGGCTTTGGCCGGTCCGGCGTGGGAGCGTTTGCCACAACCGTTGTTTCAAAACCGGGCTGCACACGTGATCGCGCTGGAGCTCGCGCCAAGCATGCTCGCGGGCGATCTGAAGCCAAGTCGGCTCGACCGCGCGCGCTACAAGATCAGCGACCTGCTCAAGCGCAGCAGCGATGGGCAGTTTGCATTGCTCGCTTACGCCGGTGATGCGTTCGTCGTCGCGCCACTCACCGATGATGCCAACACCGTGGCCAATCTGCTCGAACCGCTCGATCCCGGTGTGATGCCGGTGCCGGGCAACGACACCGCGCGTGCGATCGATCGCGCGGTAAAACTGATTCATCAGGCGGGCTTGAAATCCGGTGATGTCTTGCTGTTCGCCGATTCGGCCAGCAGTAACGCCATTGATGCGGCGAAGCGCGCCCTGGCCGGTGGCGTGCGCATTTCGGTGCTGGCCGTTGGCACCGAACAAGGTGCGCCTGTGGCGTTGCCACGTGGTGGATTTCTGCAGGATGCGAATGGCAATGTCGTGATTCCCAAGTTGCAGATCGCCGAGCTGCAAGCGTTGGCCAGTGCAGGCGGCGGACGTTACGCCGCGCTGAGCGCTGACGGCGCCGATCTCGATACGTTGCTCGGTGCGCACGATGGTGCGGCAGCGGGCGATAACGATGCGAGTATCACCGATGCGGTCAGTCCGCGTTTCCAGGATCGCGGACCTTGGTTGCTACTGTTGCTGGTGCCGTTGTGCGCGCTCGGATTTCGGCGCGGCTGGTTGTTCATTCTGCCGCTGCTGTTGACGCTGCACAGCACGCCATCACAAGCAATGGGTTGGGCGGATTTGTGGCAGCGTGCGGATCAGCAGGCGGCCGAACAACTCAAGGCCGGCGACGCAAAATCCGCGCAGGCGCTCGCGCAGGATCCGGCGTTGCGTGGTGCAGCGGCGTATCGCGCTGGCAATTATGAGCGCGCCGCGCAATCGTTCCAGGCCGCTGGCAGCGCGGATGCGCAGTATAATCTCGGCAATACGCTGGCGAACCAGAAACATTACGAAGAAGCACTCGCCGCTTATGACGCCGCGCTCAAGCAGCAGCCGGAAATGGCGGACGCCAAGGCGAACAAGCAGGCGGTCAAAGAGTGGTTGGAAAAACAAAAGCAGAAACAGCAGCAGGACAAAAACCAGCAAGGTCAGAAAGATTCGAAAGATCAGCAAGGCAAGGATCAGCAGGACGGCGGCAAGGGCGATAGCCAATCTTCGCAGGAGGATAAATCGCAGGAGGCGAACAAGGATCAGCAGGGCGGTGCGGACAAGGATTCGCCGCAGAAATCCGACGACGCGCAGCAGGATCAGCAAAAAAAATCCGAGGCTGATCAGAAAAAATCCGGCGCACAAAAAGATGAGAAGTCTGCCGATGACAGGTCCGCTGATAATAAAGCGGGCGATGAAAAAGACGGCGCGCAGCAAGGCGACAAACAATCCGCCGACGCCAAGGCCGCTGACGAAAAACAAAAACAGCAGCAATACAAACAGGCGATGGACCAGGCTTTGCAGCAAGGCGAGCCGGGCAAGGAGCAAAAAGACGGCAAGCCCGCGGCGGTGCGCGAGGAAATGGCGCCGACCGAAAAAGAGCAGGCGATGCAGCAATGGCTGGAGCGCATTCCCGATGATCCGGGCGGTTTGCTGCGACGTAAATTCCAACTTGAATATCAGCGCCGTGTACAAGGCGGCGACAAGGAGCAACACCCGTGAAATCGCTACTGCTGCGCATGACTTTGACGCTGATGTTTTTGCTTGGCGGATTGCTCGGCGGCGTCAGCGCACACGCGGCGAGTGCGCGCGCGACGATCGATCGCGATACCGTGCAGCTCGGCGAAACGCTGACCTTGAACGTCGAACTCGAAGGCAGCACCAGCAACATCGAACCCGATATCACGCTACTGCAAAAAGACTTCGACATCCTCGGCAAATCGAGCAGCACCTCGATCAGCATCATCAACGGCCAGAGCAGCAGCAAAGTGTTGTGGGCGGTCGGTTTGCAGCCCAAGCATGAAGGTAGGTTGACGATTCCAGCGCTGAACATCGGCGGCGCCGGCACCCAGGCCTTGAGCGTGATCGTAAAAGCGATCGCGGCTTCGACCGGCACCGATGCGAGCGGCAAGCCGGTCGGCGATGTGATGGTCGAACTCACGGTCGACCCGCATGCACCGTATGTGCAACAGCAGGTGCGCGCGACGCTGAAACTGTACTACGCGATGTCGATGGCCGAGGGCGGGCTGGAAGATCCGCATGTCGATGGTGTTGTCGTCAAGAAGCTCGGGCAGGACAAGCAATACCAAGGCAACTTGAACGGTCGCAACTACAATATCCTCGAGCGCCACTATGCAATTACTGCAGAAAAAAGTGGTGCGGTGACGTTGCCTGCAGTCAATTTTCGCGGGCGTGCGCAGGATGTGAGCGATCCGAACAGCTTCTTCAATCGTGGCCGTATCGTCGCCGCGCATTCAGATCCGTTGCAGCTCGATGTGCGTGTGCGGCCGGCCGATTCGGGCACCGGGGCATGGTTGCCCGCCGCCAGCATGACCTTGACTACCGATGGCGTGGATGCGACCAGCAGCGTGCGCGTCGGCGAACCGATCACCTTGAACCTGCACCTTAAGGCGCAGGGCTTGGGCTTTGAACAACTGCCCGAACTGAATCTCGGTAGCGTCGATGGTGCCGAAGTGTATCCGGACAAATCCGCCACACGCACACGCGATGACGGCACCTGGCAATACGGCGAGCGCGATCGAAAATTTGCGATCGTGCCGACGCGTGCCGGCAAGCTCAAATTGCCCGCGGTCGACGTGCGCTGGTGGGATACCGAGCATGATCGCGCCGCTGTCGCGAGCGTGCCGGCGCAGGAGATCGATGTGCTGCCGGCGGCAGGCGTAGCGGGTGCATCGCCTGTGGCAAATACATCGGCGGCGACATCGCCATCGGCTGCGGATGCGCTATCCTCGGCGGTCGATTCCACGACGTTGATTGCGGCGCAGAGCCAGACACAAACATGGCGCTGGCTGGCGCTCGCGAGTCTGCTGCTGTGGGCATTGAGCGCGCTCGGTGGATTGCTCTGGTATCTGCGGAAGTATCGCGCCAGCCATGCCGCGACGAACAAAATCGGCATCGTCGCAATCACCGTGGACGATAGCAAACCGCGTAACGCATTTCGCGCCGCGTGCGGACGCAACGACCTCGACGCGGCGGCGCAAGCACTGCTACGCTGGGCACGTTTGCATCGACCCAGCCTGCGCAGTCTGGGTGAGCTTGCGGCACAGGTGGGCGATAGATCGCAACGCGAGTCTCTGGTTCAGCTCGAGCGCGCGCGCTACGGCGATGGCAACGGCGCGGGCTTGGCCGAAGTTGTTGCCAAGGCATTCGTTGGCGGGATTTCATTTGGCCATCCAGACGTCCAAAGAAAAACCGATTCGGTGCTGCCGGAGTTGTATCCGACTCGCATCTGATTGGCATTGATGCATCGCCACATCGGCGCGCCTACGTGTAATCCGCGCCGCGCATTTGCGTTTCTTCCCCTTGCTCTCGCACACTGCGTGCCCTGGATCGGATTCGGACGCGGCCCAATATGAAACTTGCGCTACATACCAAAGTGCTGATCGGCTTTGTCGGCGGAACCCTGGCCGGTCTTGCCGCGTACAAGTTCGGCCAAGACTCGACCTTCGTCACGAGTCTGATCGACTACGTTGCCGCACCGGTCGGACAACTGTTTCTGCGCTTGCTGTTCATGCTCGTGTTACCGCTGATGTTCACCGCGCTGATCCTCGGCGTCACCGAACTCGGCGACATCGCAAGCCTCGGTCGGGTCGGCGGCCGCATGCTTTTGTACACCGCCGTAGTGACGTCGATTGCGATTGGCGTCGGTCTGGTCATCGTGAATGTGATCAAGCCGGGTGTCGGGCTTGATCCCGCCACGCTCGCAGCCGTCATTCATCAGCCCAGCGAAAAGGCCAAGGCGATTGCCGATGCGCATCCGAGTTTGTCGGGCGTCGAACTGATCCTCGGCGTCGTGCCGAAAAATGTGGTGCACGCCGCGGCTGACGATCAACTGCTTGCGGTAATGTTCTTCGCATTGATGCTCGGCATCGCGATGGTGCTGAAACCAACGCCGGCTACCGAAGCCTTCCGCCAGATGGTGAAAGGTCTGAACGAACTCGTGATGACCCTGATCGGCCTCGTGATAAAACTCACGCCATACGCGGTCGCGGCATTGATGTTCGCGTTGAGCGCGCGCTTCGGTTGGGATCTGCTAGGCAAGCTCGGCAAATACGCGATCACCGTAATCCTGGCGATCGCGATCCACATGTTCGTGATACTCGCACTGTGGGTAAAAACCGTGGGTCGCATGAGTCCGCTGGTGTTTTTCCGCGAGAGTCAGGAGGCGATTCTCACCGCGTTCTCCACCGCATCCAGCACCGGCACCTTGCCGACCACGATCAAGGTCGCCGAGCAGAATCTCAAGCTACCGCCGAAAGTCGCGCGTTTTGTGCTGACCATTGGCGCGAGCGCAAATCATCACGGCACAGCGCTGTTCGAAGGCCTCACCACGATATTTCTCGCGCAGTGTTACGGCGTCGATTTGAGCGTCGCACAACAGGCGATGGTGATGGGCCTGTGCATCGTCGGCAGCATCGGCACGGCGGGTGTGCCGGCGGGATCGTTGCCGGTGATCGCGATGATTCTTGGTTATCTGCATGTGCCACCGGAATCGATCGGCCTGATCCTCGGCGTCGACCGGTTTCTCGACATGTGCCGCACCGCGCTCAACGTCACCGGCGATCTCGCCACTGCGGTGGTGATATCGCGCAGCGAGCTGCCGGATACGCC
>JAYVTP010000461.1:0-1708 GCA_043788685.1 Pseudolysobacter sp.
CCGTGCGTCGGCTTGGTCGCGATGCGCGCTTTCGGCACGATCAATGCGGCACGGATGATCTCGGCAAGACGAACGCGCGCATCTTCGCGATTGCGGCTCTGGTCGCGAAACCGGTTCGCCTGGATTACCAGCACGCCTTCGGCAGTGAGGCGGCGATCGCGCCGCGCCAGCAGACGCGCGCGCAAGGTTTCCGGCAACGACGGCGATTGCGCGACATCAAAACGCAGTTCGACCGCGCTCGAAACCTTGTTGACATTCTGCCCGCCCGGCCCGGACGAACGGATGAAGGTTTCGGTCAATTCGGTATCGGCAATACTCAGCCTGGCGTTGATTTCGAGCACGGCGCGATCAGTCGCGGAAATTTTCGTATTGCAGCGGCATCTCGATGTTCGATGCGCGCAACAGCGCCATCACCATTTGCAAGTCATCGCGTTTCTTGCCGGTGACGCGCAGTTTGTCGCCCTGGATTTGCGTCTGCACTTTCATGCCGCTGTCCTTGATGGTCTTGATGATTTCCTTGGCGAGCGGCTGATCGATGCCTTGCTTGAGCGTGACCTTCTGCCGCGTCGTGGCAAGATTGATTTCCGCATCGGCGATCTCGGCGCAGGCGATATCGATGCCGCGCGCGG
Organism: Pseudolysobacter sp.; assembly: GCA_043788685.1. Classification (GTDB taxonomy): domain Bacteria; phylum Pseudomonadota; class Gammaproteobacteria; order Xanthomonadales; family Rhodanobacteraceae; genus Pseudolysobacter. Next base: position 630 of record JAYVTP010000461.1, read on the forward strand.
TCAGGCGCTGCTTGAGAATATCGAGCATCTGCTTGACTTGGAATTCGGATTCGCCATGCATCGTGATCACGGTTTCGTCGGTCTCGAACTTGGCCTTGCTGCCCTTGAAATCGAAACGCGTGGTCAGTTCACGCGTGGCCTGCGTCATCGCGTTGTCGAGTTCGTGCAGATCAATTTCGGAAACGATATCGAAGGTAGGCATGACAAAAATCCGGGAAGTTCGCGCAATAAAGTGTCGCGATTCTAGCTGCTCGCGGCATCGGCTGCATGTCGCAGCGCACCGCTCCATGCAAACCGTTCGAGAATTTTCTGCCAGTTCGCATCGAGCGGCGCTTCGATCTGCAGCGGCAATGAATTCAACGGATGCGTGAAGTCGAGCCGCCACGCATGCAGCAACATGCGGTGCATCGCGTAGTGAATGCGAAACAGCCGATTATGATCGCCGCGACCGTGGCTGGTATCGCCGATGATGTGATGCGAAATATGGTGGCAATGTTTGCGGATTTGCCGATACCGACCGGTCTCCGGCATCGCCTCGATCAGCGCGTAACGCTGCTGCGGATAACGTCCCATTTCGAGCGCAACTTCAACGGTGGCGAGTCGGCGATACCGCGTACTTGCCGGTTTGCGCGGGCTGGTATCGCGCACATCCGGCAGCGGGTAATCGATGATTCCCGATTCTTCCGGCCAGCCGCGCACCACGGCCAGATAAGATTTGTTCACCGCGCGCGCCATGAACTGTTTGCCGAGCTCACCGGCGATCTCGCGATTTTTCGCCAGCAACACCACACCGCTGGTGGCACGATCGAGTCGGTGAATCAGAAAAGGATTGCTGCCGAGTTGCGCGCGTAACCGGTCGACCAGAAAATCGGTTTCTTCGCTCGCGATCGCACTGCGATGCACGAGCAATCCGGCCGGTTTGTTGACCGCGACCAGGTGTTCGTCTTCATGGAGAATTTCGAGTGACGCTGCGGCCTTCACAAGAATCGTCGCGGTCATCGCAGCGCTCGTGCGCGCAGGAAAGCGATCAGCGCCACGACTACGGTGATCTCGCTCGATAGCGGCACACCAAGCCAATG
>JAYVTP010000462.1:0-4908 GCA_043788685.1 Pseudolysobacter sp.
AACTGGAAATCAGCGCTGAACCGATTCACTATTCTGTTCGATGAACGTATGCCGCAGCAGTAACGATAATCCCCTCTACACAAAATCACCGACACCCTCGCCCTGCCGAGATCGCGGTGGCCCAGCCGTTGACCGTTTGTGCACCGGCATCTTCGAGTACGGTCTGATCGGCGCCCTTGCTGAAGCTCGGCGCGTCGTTGACCGGCGTGACATTGATCACGAAGGTCTGCGGCGCACTCGTGTCCACACCGCCATTGGCCGCGCCGCCATCATCCTTGAGCACCAGCGTGATCGTCGCGGTGCCATTGGCATTCGGCGCCGCGGTGTAGGTCAATACACCCGTCGAGGAAACTGCCGGAGTGGTGCTGAACAACGCCGGATTGCTGTTGCCGGTCACCTGGAAGGTGAGGACTTGTCCGCCGCCATCACCATCGTTGATGCCTGTCGCCCAGCCGTTAATCGTTTTTGCGCCGGCATCTTCCAGCGAGGTCTGATCTGCGCCCTTGATAAAGGTCGGCGCGCTGTTGATCGAGATAATCGCGACCGTGCTTGTAGCGACTGCGCTATTGGCGCTGCCATCGTTGGCGGTCCAGCTGATCGTGCGCGTGGGTGTGGTCGGATTCTGCGAGGTATTGTTGCAGGTCACGCTGGCGAGCGCTGCCTGATAGTTCGCGACCGTGGCGCTGCCGTTCAACGTGAGAACGCCCGTGCCGCTGTTGAAGCTACCAGTAATGCCATTGGCGTTGACGAAACCGAGCACGTCCTGCGCGCTGTTGAGATTGGCGCTGATCACAATCGTTGCGCTGGTCAGGTTGGTGTTGTCGACATCGCTCACTGTGATGCCGGCATCCAGCACCAGCGGCGAATTGGCTTCGGTGTAGGTGACTGCAGCGCCGGCAACTACGACCGGCGGATCATTGACCGGCGTCACGGTGATGGTGCTGGTCACGACAGCACTAAAATCGGTGGTGTCCTTGACGAGCCACGTCATAGTACGGGGGTTGGCCGCAGGATTGTCTGAATTGTTGACGAATGTAACGCTACGCAACGCAGCTTGGTACTGCGCCACGGTTACGCTGCCGCTCAGGGAAAGCACTGAATGCGAGCCGTCAAGACTACCCGTGATGCCGTTGGCGTTGACAAATCCGAGAGCGTCATGGCCCGGATCAAAATTCGCCAAAGTGACGGTCGCCAGAGTTAGCGAAGCGCTATCGGGATCAGTGATCGTGATGCTTGGATCAATCGCGGTGGCAGCCTGATTCTCGGTGTAGTTCAGCGTACTGCCAGCAGTTAACGTCGGCGGATCGTTGACGGCAGTGACATTGATCGTGCTGGTCGCGTTACTGCTCGACACGGTGCCATCGTTGACGCTCCAGCTGACGGTACGCGCCAGCACGCTCGGATTATCCGAACTACTGGCGTATTTGACGCTGCGCAATGCGGCCTGATAGTTGGCCAAGGTGTCGCTGCCGCTCAGGTTGAGCGTGCCAGTGGTCGCGGTGTAGATGCCGGTAATATTGGCGGTATTGGTGAAACTCAGCACATCCGCGCCGATCTGGAAGTTGCCGCTAATCTGGACGATCGCGCTGGCCAGCGTGGTGTTGTCGACGTCGCTGACGGTGATGCTGTTATCGACGACGGTGGCAGCCTGGTTTTCGTTGTAGTTCAACGTGCCGCCCGCGGTGACGACCGGAGCATCGTCGATGGCGGTGATCGTGACCGTGCTGGTCGCGACGTTGCTGACTGCGGTGCCGTCATTCGCCAGCCACGAAATCGTGCGCGCGGCGGTGGCCGGATTTTGCGAGCTGTTGTTGTAGGTGACGCTGCGCAAAGCGCTGCGATACGCCGCAACCGTCGCACTGCCGCTCAGCGTAAGCACGCCGGTGGCCGCATTGTACGAACCCATGATACCCGCCGCGTTGACGAAGCCCAGCACATCCTGACCCGCGGTAAAATTGCTGGTCACGGAGACTGTCGCGCCGACCAGATTCGCACTGTCCGGATCGGTCAACCCGAGCGCTGCATCGATAACCACAGCCGCCGCATCTTCGTTGTAATTTGCGGTCGCGCCGCTGGTGATGGTCGGCGGATCATTGACCGCAGCAACCGTAATTGTGCTGGTAACCGGTGCGCTGTTCGAGGCGCCATCGTTGCCGATCCAGGTGACCGTGCGTGCCGTCGTGGTCGGATTGTCGGAGCTATTGGCATACGTGACGCTGCGCAGTGCGGCCTGGTAGTTGGCCAGCGTGTCACTGCCGGTCAAGCTGAGCGTGCCGGTAGCGGCATTGAATGCACCGGTGATATTCGCCGTATTGACGAACGCCAATACGTCAGCGCCGCTCTGATAATTCGCGCTGATCTGCGCGGTGGCGCTGGCAAGATTGATGCTGTCGACATCGGCGACAGTAATGCTCGCATCGATAACGGCGGCAGGACCGTTTTCGGTGTACGCGAGAGTGCCGCCTACGGTGAGTACCGGCGGATCATTGACCGCGTTGACGGTAAAGGTCTGCGCGGCACTGGTATCGACGCCGCCGTTGGCGGTACCGCCGTTGTCATGCAACACGACGGTGAGGTTGGCCGTGCCGAAAGTATTGCTTGCTGGCGTGAGGCTCAGTTGTCCGCTGGCGCTGATCGTTGGGGTACCGTTGAACAGCGCCGCGTTGTCATTGGCGTTGATGATGAAATTCAGCGTCTGCGATGCTTCGTCGATCGCGGTGGCCGGGCCGGGCTTGATGCCAGTCGCAACGGTGACGGTTTACACGCCCGCATCTTCGTTGACCGCCGGCGGATTCTGCGCCGTGAATTGCGGTACGTCGTTGACTGGCGTGATGGTGAGGCTGACGGTTGCAGGCGTGGAGTTGCTCTGCCCGTCATTGCTCACGTAAGTGAAACTGTCGCTGCCATTGGCATCGAGATTCGGCGTATACACCACGGTCGCGCTGGTGCTGTTGACCGCAGTCATTGTGCCGAGCGTGCCCTTGCTCGGCGGCGTGACGATGCTAAAAGTGAGGGCCGCACTTTCCGGATCTGCCCCGCTCAAGGTGATGGTGGAGTTGCTATCTTCCAGCAACGTCGCAGCAACCGGGTTGGCGCTCGGCGGATTGTTTTGCAGATCGGTGACGTTGAGGCGGAAAAATACCTTGCCGCCTTCGATCGCTGCATACAACGCACGAATGTCGATTGCGGTTTCACCGCTGGTGGCATCGGCAGCGGGATCGGTGGCCAGTGGTGATACGCCGGCCCAATCGGAAACCTGTCCGTCGACGATGAAATTGGCCGCGAGCGCGGAACTGGTGACAAACAGGAACATCGCGAACAAGTGCCAGCGCCGTGCGCGGCGTGCACCTACCCAGAGGAACAATGCCGCGAGAATACCGAGCATCGGTAAAGTGAGCAGCGGAATCGGCTGCGCATCCAGCGCCAGAAAAATGGATCTTCCCGTGCTGCTGCCATCTGTCGTGATCAGTTGATTGCTACCGCTGGGACTGGTGGCAACCACACTCAAACGAACGTCGTTGTTATGGCCTGAACGCAACGATTGCTCGTCAACCGCAAGCTCAATGACATCGGAACCGGCAGTACCATTGTTGAGTCGCAACGTGGCGCCTCCCGGAAGTGCTGTGGCACTACCGAAAATGCCGCCTGAGCAGAATGCGCGCGTTACACCGACAATCTGCGGTGTAATCCCGCCGGTAGCGGTTACTTGCAATTGCACTTCGGCACCACTGACGGTGCCGCTGCTCGATACGACGTTGCAACCCAGGCCTGCGCTGTCGTCGGTATCGACGTAAATACTGTAGTTGTAGGTTTGCGCCACGACAGGCGCAGCAAGACCAAGCAGCAGCGCAAAGGCCGCCAGCCGCGAAGCCAAAGTGGATAATGACTGCCGGACTCCACATCCGATAGAGTCCGATTGCATCAGGCTAATTTACATTTGCACGCTCGTTGGTCAGGCATTTACACCCGCTCTTGGCGAACCGGCTATCCGGCTGCTGTAGTGCGGCATTCGGCCCACTACCGCATCGCCTGAGCCATGCCGAACAGCGCTTGCAGCCAGAGATTTACGCGAATGTCGATCACCAGATGGATGCGATCATTTGCGCCATGATTGGTGATGCGATGCGGCAAGTCGAAATTGATGTACCAGCATTCGCCGGCGCTCAGCGACAGCCGTTGGTCAGCGAGGCTGAAGTCGACCTCGGGATTGGTATGCACCGGCACATGCAGGCGTGCCACACCCTCCTCATAACAAAGTCCGCAGTCGCGATGTTCATGGATCTGCGCCCCTGCCGCCAAGCGCAAGAAACGTACGGATTCGATCGGGCATTCCAATCGCGCCAGCAGCTGCGGTATGTAACTGCAACGCGACATCAGTTCGGTATCGGCGAAATCGCTGCGCGTCGGATCGGCATACAGCGGCACGTGGGTTCCGGGAATTCCGCGCAACGGAATACCGCTCCAGTCGCCGCTGTAGTAGCCAGTGTTGAAGTGCGGACTCCAGCCTACCGGCGCGACTTCGGCAAGATCGGCGCGCAGTGCGTCGAGATCGCATTCGAACGGCAACTGCAGATGATGGATTCTGCTGTCTTTGCGCAGTCGGATCGTCTCGATCGCAGCGTAGTGTGGTGTGATCCAGCGTGCCGCCGTGGCGCGCAACGTGGCCGTGGCTTGCGCCTGCTTGGCAGCGCGATCGTCAACGAACGCCTCATGCGGCTGCTTGGCGTGGCGCGTCAGTAGCGCGGCCAGTCGTGTTGTGTCGAGCGCATCTGGATTCAGCCCCAGCGCTGCCGGCAAGCGCGTCGCGAGCGCGCCGGGAATTTCCGCGTAATTGAGCAATTGCGCTGCACTGGCGTGCGGGATTATCGCTGCGCAAATCGCACCGATGACACGCGCGGCATGATCCGC
>JAYVTP010000463.1:0-3153 GCA_043788685.1 Pseudolysobacter sp.
CGACTGTAAGCAATATCTTCGCTGGGTTCGGTTCGGATGCGCCGCAACTGATCGACCCATGCGATGGTCTGGATGCCGCCGGGCTTGCGGCGCATTCTGCCGTCTGCAAAGGCATTGGCGCCGCGCAGCTCAGTGCGGACGGCAAGTTCCATTATCCGACTGGCGGCAATGGCCAGTTCGCGGGTGTGACTTCCGGCTCGAAGCTCGGCGGTGTCGATCTGGCGCCTGAGTTTGGCAAGTCCTTCGATTTTGGTTTCGTCTACGATCCGCACTGGCTGCCTGGCTTGTCGGTCAGTTCGGATATCTGGCGCGTCTACCTGAATCGTCTGATCGGTCGGCTCCAGGCCGCCAATTCGGTCAACCTGTGTTTTGGCGGCGGCCAGGCGGTCAATCCGGTGTGCGGTTTCATTACGCGTGATCCGGCCACGGGTCAGATTGCATCGATTGCCGAGCCCACCGCCAACTTGGGGCGTCTGGATGCGTCGGGTGTGGATTTGGCCTTGCATTATCGTGTGCCGGAAACCGCATTCGGCAATTTCACGTTGAATTTTCAGACTACTTATCTGACGCGTTTCTCGGATGACCCGGCGCCGGGCACTGGCGATCTGGTGCAGCAGTTTGCCGGCCATTTTTCGACTGGGCCATCGGCGATTCCTTACGCCAATTTCTCACGCTGGAAAGCCTTGGCCGGGGTGAGCTGGCGGATGGGCGCGTTTGATGCGTCGGTCACGTCGCGTTACGTCGGCAAATACAACGTCGGTTACGTCAACCAGGCGTATAACATCTCGGCGGACAAATACCTGCCGGCCGTGGAACTCAAGTACGGCGCCTCGGTGTACAACAACGTGCAGGTTGGCTACAACATCAAGCCGATCAACACGCGCGTCGATTTGGGTATCGACAACGTCGGCAACAAGCAGCCGGCGCAGGTTTACAACAACAACTCGCTCAACGGCAACGTTGACGTGAACACGTTCGACACCGTGGGTCGCTTCTACTGGGCTCGTCTGTCGGTCAAGTTCTAAAATCGGTTGATGGTGTCATGACACGCCGTGCAGCATTTGCTGCACGGTTTTTTGTTGCGAAATTTTGAGCGCAAGCGCAATGCTTGAATGCGCGACCTTCGTTCGCGATAGTTGTGCTGCAGAATACGCTTTGCGGTTCTCGGTGCCAGAGCGTATTCAATTCGCCGTCAATGTGCAGGAGCAGGGATCAATGCATTTCTTGAGCGCAGTATTCAATCTGTTTTTTTTCACCGTGGCGCCCGTCTCGCCCGTGGATGAGCTGGCGGCTGCCGAACGCAACTTTGCGGCTGATGCAATTTCGCTCGGCGTCAATCGTGCGTTCGCGCACCACCTCGCTGCCGATGCCTGGATATTTCGACCTTATCCTGTACACGCGCAGGACTGGCTGCGCAAACAGCCGGACAATGCCACTCGGCTGAAATGGGGGCCGCAATATATCGAGCTCTCCAGTGCGGGCGATTTCGCCATGTCGATGGGGCCGTGGCATATTGATGGCGAACGCGATGGCAAGGCAGTGCATGTTTACGGACATTTCCTGTCGGTATGGCAACGCAATTCGCAAGGCCGCTGGGAGGTGCTGGTCGATCACGGCGCGAGCCATGCCGAAGTAACGCAGGACGTCGTCATCGAGTCGCGCAACGCACCTGCCATTGCGCTGCCGGAGTTATCCACGCAGGCGCGCGCGCAACGCCTGCATCTTCTGGAAAAAACCGACGATGGATTGAGCCACGCATTGCGCAATGGCAACCCAGCAGCTACCTACAAGCGCTTCGCCACGACTGATGTGCTGATGCTGCACGATGGCGTGATCCCTGCGCCGGGTGTAATGCCGGATGTGTTGAAAGACGCCAAACCTGGACTTGGTACGGCACCGCGCCGTGCCGCTGGCATTTCGCGCAGCGGTGATCTCGGTTACACGCTCGGAGGCAGCGATACGCCGGAAAACGCCGGGTGCGGAGTGTACGAACGCGTGTGGCGCTACGACGGGAAAATCTGGCAACTATCAGCCGATGTGACCGATTCTGCGAAGTGACGTAGAAACTTACTGCAGCTCGCCGGGATGTCTTGCGCATCGATCATCAGGTACTTAAAAAGCCGAGATCGTGCGGCGAAAAAAATGCGAGGTTCGAAAAAATCGTCTGCAGATCACCGCTACCGACGCCCATCCATTTGCCGAGCGTCGCGGCGAGTTGATCCACCGATATCGTGGGCAACAGCGTGCCGCGCTCAATCACCTGTGGACCATTGCGAGCCAGTGATGGATAGTCGCCATAAATGCGTCCGCCCTTGACTGTACCACCCATCATGAGCTGCACGCGGCCCCACGCGTGATCGGTGCCGGAGCCGTTGTTTTGCAGGCTGTGCGCGAATTCGGACAGCGTGAATAGCGTGACATTGCGAGCGATATTCATGGCTTCGAGCGCGCGGTAAAACGCGGCGAAGGCCTGCGAAATCTGGCGGAATTGTCCGGGCTGGATATTCAGCAGATGACTGTGCAGAAGGTTTGCGCCAGCAAATCGGTCAGCGCCTGATTCCGCGCAACGTTGACATGGCCGGATCGCGAGCGGGTTGGGATCGCATCCGCATGCGAAAAAAGTTGCGCAGGCAGCGGCACGTTTTTGCTGGCATGACTTGCTGCCGTCTTAGGCCTCAACAGCGCTCCGATATTCGCCACCGCAGCGAGATGGCCCGCATTGAAAAGATCTCGCAGCTCAATGCAACACCGGTTGCTATTCAGCGCAGAAATTCGCGACGACTGCTTTTGTCGGTAGCCGTGCTCATGTTCATCCTTGCCGGATTGCGGGTCGCAGAAATCGGGGCCAACCCTATTTCATGATGTCATCGATTTACGTACTTGCTCAACCGCTACATCGTCGGCACTATGCAGCGTGTTGAAATGCTTTTGGCATCAACAATTCAGTACGACATCGTACTTGTCAAATCACTCAGGGGAAAGATTGTGAATCTGAAAAAAGTCTTGAAGTTGATCCTTGCCAGCGCCGTGCTGGTGGTGACTGCTTGCAGCGTAAGCTTCACCACCTCGCATCTCAGCAGCCTGATCGTCAGCAAGGAGAAAGACAGCTCTTCCGAGGCCAGCACTTTCGGCACGCACGACACCGTTTATGCC
>JAYVTP010000464.1:0-5642 GCA_043788685.1 Pseudolysobacter sp.
GCGGCGATTTGCTCGAGAATCTTCGACGGCGATACCTGATGCGGCAACGCCGTGATCACGACGTTGCCATCTTCCTTCACATACATGCCGCGCGCGCGCACGCTGCCGCTCCCGGTTTCATACATCGTCAGCAGCTCGTTGCGCGGTGAGATTATTTCCGCGGCGGTCGGGTAATCCGGTGCCTGGATGTGCTCGCACAAATCGCGCACCGTCGCCTCGGGATCATCGAGCAGGCGAATGCAAGCGCTCGCGACTTCGCGCAGATTGTGTGGCGGAATATCGGTCGCCATGCCGACCGCGATGCCCATCGAGCCGTTCAACAAAACGTGCGGCACGCGCGCCGGCAGCCATGACGGTTCGTTCAGCGTGCCGTCGAAATTCGGCGTCCACTCGACCGTGCCCTGGCCGAGCTCTTGCAGCAACAATTCCGCGATCGGCGTGAGCTTGGATTCGGTATAGCGCATCGCGGCAAACGATTTCGGATCGTCCGGCGAACCGAAGTTTCCCTGACCATTCACCAGCGGATAGCGATACGAGAATGGCTGCGCCATCAGCACCATCGCTTCGTAACACGCGCTGTCGCCGTGCGGATGAAATTTGCCGATCACGTCGCCGATGGTACGCGCGGATTTTTTCGGCTTGGCGGTCGATTCCAGCCCGAGCTCGCTCATCGCATAAATGATGCGGCGCTGCACCGGCTTCAGCCCGTCGCCGATAAACGGCAGGGCGCGATCCAGCACCACGTACATGGAGTAATCAAGGTAGGCGCGCTCGGCATAGTCCTTGAGCGGAATCTGTTCGAAGTTCGACTGAATGTTCATGGAATTCGCGATGGAGTTGACTCAGGGGCCAGCGCGCGCCCAAGCGCGGCTAGTCAGTTGCGAATTGTGCCGGATTTGGGCGGTGGGGTTAAGGTTTGTTTGCACGCGCTGCCAAGTTGACAGCGCGTGATGTGTATGGCGCGGTTCCCATGCCGAAGATATTGACGAAAACCTGTATCGTTTCACCTGTTCTTTTACTATGAAAATCGATGCGGCAAATTGACATATCTCGTGTTCATTGTGATTTCTTTGGCTCGACGATTGCGAGGGTTGGCAGCGGCTGCGATCCATCACGCACGAACGCTACATTGCGATAGCCGCGTGCGCATTCGCGATGGGCGATGTGCGATGTGGATCAAGTGTTCCCGTTCGGCATGAATGCGCGACGTATTGTTCGTATCCAGCAGGTCAGCCACAGCGCGCTGGCTTGGCACACGTTCATTTTGGCAATTCACAACGATCCTTGCGTTGTCATGCACGGTGATCGAATTCAGCGAAGTGTGGTTGGTATCCTGTGCAGCACAGGTATTGGCGGCAGCGAGAGTCAGGATGGCGAGGCTGAGGCGTACAATATTCATGGCAAATCTCCGTTGGCTTAGGCACATCGGCGCGGTATTGCGTCGGTGGAGAGAGATTCGCCCTTCACCCGATTACATGCTTGATGCGATGACGGGGAAGTACATTGGTTAACGCCCGGAAAACCTTGGGAAATGCTTAGGGCGGGCTTGTTAAACACACAACACATTGATCTGATGAATAATTTTCATTCGAGTGTCGATCCTTCTGAAAAGGAGCAGATATGACGGCAAGTGCGGCGGCAACAGATTCGATTCTCTTCGATGCGGTCGAAATCGACGTTGCGGGACGGCGCCTGTTGGTCGATGGTGTCGAAATTCCACTCGAACCCAAGGCATTTGCCGTGCTGAGCCTGCTCGCCAATCATCCAGGGCGAGCATTCGGTCGCGATGAAATTCTCGATGCGGTGTGGGGTCATCGTCACATTACCCCGGGTGTACTCAATCGCGTCATTACCTTGATTCGCCAGGCGCTCGGCAAAAGCGCCAACGCCCATCAGTATCTGCACACATTGCATGGCGTGGGTTATCGCTTTGACGCAAAGATCAAGCCAGCGCTCGTTGCAGAAGATTTTTCGCCGCCATCGGTGCAGGTCATCGTCATTTCAGCGGGGACAACTACCGACGTTGTTCCTTCAGTGCCTGTAGGCAGTACCGACTCCCTCGCCAAGGATGTGCCATCGCCTGCGCGTACTCGGGCGACTCGCGTGCTTGGCACTCTGGCCGTGCTGTCGGTTGTCGCCGTAGCCATCGCATATTTCATACCCCACCACTCGGGGTCGGTGGCGACGAATGCTGCGCCGGTTCTGGTGGTGCTACCGCTGCATCCGGTCGGCAATACCCCGGGCGATGCGGTGCTCGCCGAAGGACTCAGCGAGGAATTGATCACTCGGCTGGCGCATATCGAAGGTCTGCAGCTGATCTCGCGCACCTCGGCGGCGCGGGCGCAGGAAGACAAGTTCGACCTCAATCAATTGAGCGAGCGGTTGCACGTTACGCACGCGCTCGAAGGCAGCCTTCGTCAATCCGGCGATCAGCTGCGTATCGACTTGCGCCTGATCGAAATCCCGGATGGTCGAACCGCGTGGGCGCAGGATTTCGATCGCAAGTTTGCCGATGTGTTTTCTATCCAGCGCGAAATCGCGCAAGCCGTCGCGCAAGCAATGACACTGAAGCTTGGCCTTGCGAATACCGTGACCGATGCGGGTGCCGATCCGCAATGGTTCCGCAATTACCTTGAGCTGCGCCGCAAATTGTGGGAACCGAACAATATGCCGGAACATCCGGAATTGGTCGACAAACTGCATGCCCTAGTTGCGCGTGCGCCGAGTTACGCACGCGCACATGGTTTGCTGGCGCGAGCGCTAGTGCAGGATCTGCGCCCAACATCGATGACCGACGCCGTTCGTGCCGAGGCAACAAGCGAAGCGGCGCGCGCGTTGGAGCTCGACCCCGACCAGATTGATGCACACGTCGCATTGGCTTCTTTGGCCTGGCGCGCCACCGACTGGCCACGCTGCATGGAAGAATATCGGCGCATCCTCAATCTCGATCCGACCGATTCGATCTTGCGCGCGATCTACGCCGCCCGTCTCGCGGATCTGGGCTACCGCGAGCAAGCGTTGCATGAGGTCGAAATTGGCTTGATCTCCGATCCATTGAATTTTGAATCGAATTATCTTCGTGGATTTTTCCTCGACATGCTCGGTCGGCATGACGAGGCCAAACAATGGCTGGATGTTATCGCCGAGCGGCGCGCCGACTTAACCCCGCTGCTGGTTTCGGAGCGCATGTTCAATGCCGTCTGGCGACATGACTTTACTGCCGCGCGCGAGTTTGCGCTGAGCATGCCGGCAAGCAGTCCGTATCGTGATGCCAACATCGCTGTGGCCGAAGCATTGATCGATCCCACACGCTGGCCGCAAGCACAGACAATGCTTGAGAGTTCCGAACGCGTCACGGGACGTGATCACTTTGCGCGCCTGCTGCAACCGAATGCCGATAGCGCGACGCAGATCGCCATGCTCGAGAGAATATCGACGCTGCACGCTTCGCCGTATGGTCTTCTGTTGTGGATTCCAGAATTCGCGGCATTGCGCCAACATCCCGCTTTCCAGGATTTTCTGCGCCGCAAACACATCATTGACTACAGGCGCAGTTATGGTTGGCCCTCGCAGTGCAAGCCCGATGGCGATGATGCGCGTTGCGCTTGATCTTGCGCGTGCGAGCAACTACTGAACGACCTTGGCAGACCAGGAAAGCATGAAAACCGAATCCATCGCGGAGAAATCCGCGCATCGTCTGGGCGGCCTCGATCTACTGCGCGCCATCGCAATCGTCTGGGTGATGCTGTTCCATTCCTGCATCATCGGCGGCCTCAGCGAACATTTTTCGGTACTCGAAAATTCCGGCTGGATGGGCGTCGATCTGTTCTTTGTTCTCAGCGGATATCTGATCGGTTCGCAGTTGCTGAAACCGCTGAGTCGCGGTCAGCCGCTGGCACTTGCGAATTTTTATCTGCGTCGCGCCTTCCGCGTGTTGCCGGCATTTTTCGTCGTTCTGACCCTGTACTTTTGTTGGCCGGCATTTCGCGAATCGCCAGGCATCCAGCCGGCCTGGCAGTTCGTCACTTTCACGGTGAATTTCCTGATCGACTACCAGCACAGCAAGGCGTTTTCGCATGTGTGGTCGCTATGCGTCGAGGAGCATTTTTATCTGCTGTTTCCGTGGCTGGCGTGGTGGCTGACGCGGCGTCCATCGTTGCGAAAAGTCGTGATCGTGTGTATCGGTCTGGTCGCCGCTGGCATGCTGTTTCGCGGGTATGTCTGGTTGCACGAACTCGCGCCGTTGCGCGATCTCGACGAGGCACGTTTCAATCGACGTTTCATCGAGGATATTTATTATCCGACCTACATGCGACTCGACGGTTTGCTCGCGGGCGTGGTGCTGGCGACGATCAGAATCTACCGCCCAGCGTGGTGGCAGCGCGAGCAGCAAAATGCAAATGCGCCGCTGCTATTCGACATCGTCGTCGTAGCTGCATCGATCGTCGTTTTTCAGGATCGATCCGGTTTGCTGGCAACGGTGATCGGTTATCCATTGCTGTCGTTCGGCTTGATGCTATTGGTCGCGGCGGGCGCGGGCACGCAGGGCTGGCTCGGTAGAATTGGTGTACCCGGTGCGGGCTGGCTGGCGATAGTTTTCTACAGCCTGTATCTCAGCCACAAAGCCGTGTACAAACTTGTTGAGCGCGTGCACGCTGATTCATTGCAGGGCCACAGTCTGCTCACATTCATCGTGTATGTGCTGGCCGCACTCACCGTTGGTGCGCTGCTGCATTACAGCGTTGAACGGCCGTTTTTACGGCTGCGTGAAAAATGGCATGCGCGACCGAGGCCAGTGCTGATTGTCGATTGCATTACGCCATAGTTGCATTTCCCATAATGTGTGGCTGCGAGGATGCCGTGCGTTGAACGCCGAGACATGGATGCGACCGAGTCCCTGCACCTTGCGGGCAACTGCCTCGGGTATGGCTGGTGAGATCAGTAGTTAAACGTGATTGCTTATTTACAAGTACGACGTACTGATAGCTTAACGTGGCCTCGCGCAGAAGGGTCAAATAACGTGGGCGATCGAAAAATAGAGCCACTCGCGAACGATCGCCGGATAACGTCCCGATGGCGGCGATTGCACGCTGGTAGACCTCATAAAACTCCGGCGCGCCATGCAGAAAAGACACTCTGCCCGCGTCGCATGAATTAACCCGCTGACATTTTCGCGTGAGTGGCGCCCCGGCTTCAACCGCTGAATGGGTTGTCGTTGCTTTGCTACGGCCGGCCGAAGCTGGCCTCGATACCCAGCTCGGTGAGTTTTTCGGCCAAGGGGCGACATTCGTGCGCGATGCCGGAAGCGGTAGTGAAAGGAGAATTACGGCCACTGCGTGACTCAGCGGACGATCCTGACTGACAGGCTATCGTTCTATCGCCGTGCCTTGGACCGGTTTTCCGGCCGTTTGCTACTCGGGCCCCTATTGAGCGACAAACTCGACCATTGAGAGAACTTTTTGAAGCGCTTTACAACAGCCGAAGGCTGGTCAACTGCAGCGGATTGATTGCCATGACTCCACTCCACGTGAAGACGTTGAGTTATCTTGTTCGTTGGCCATCTCAAATCATGCGACGCGCGGCTGAACATCGGGGCTAATCAGGTCCACCGATGTTATAGCCAGCACCGCGCATCGACGTGC
>JAYVTP010000465.1:0-2211 GCA_043788685.1 Pseudolysobacter sp.
GCGCCGACTTCGGACGGAAACACGATGTCCGCCGCATCCGCCGACATGCCGGCACCAGCGAATTCGGCAAGGATAGTCGCGCCACGCGCTTGCGCATGCTCCAGAGTTTCGAGCACAAAAATGGCGGCGCCTTCGCCAAGCACAAGACCACGGCGTTGTTTGCTGAACGGGCGACACGTGTCATCGGCCAGCACACGCATCGCCTCCCACGCCTTGGCGCAGCCGAGCGTGATACAGGCCTCGGTGCCGCCGGTCACGGCCGCATCCACCATACCGCTGCGCACCATATGAAACGCCTGCGCCATCGCGTGGTTGGACGACGCACACGCGCTGACCACGGCAAACGCCGGGCCGGTGAGTTTGAATTCGATACTGACCTGGCACGCCGGCGCATTCGACATCAGGCGCACGATGCTGAGCGGATGCGGCCGCGCGTTCTCGCCATACAAGCGGCGCGATGCTTCGTCGTGCGTGGTCTCGCCACCGACGCCGGTGCCGATGATGCACGCAGTGCGATCGCCGAGTTCATGTGCTGAAAAATCGATACCGGATTGCCTGACCGCCTCGCGCGCGGCGACCAGCGCGAACTGCGAAACGCGATCCAGCAGCATCAATTGTTTTTCGCTGAAATGCAGTAGCGGATCGAAACCGCGCACCTCGGCGGCGATACGCGCCTTGAGCGTGCTCGCATCGATCCGGCTGATCGGCGCAATGCCCTGACGGCCTTCGCGCATCGCGTTCCAGCAAGTCGTGGCATCGAGTCCGAGCGCCGACAACGAGCCCATTCCGGTAATTACGACACGCCGCATGCGAATCTCGTTCGAGGTTTTAATATAGGCATCTTTCGATCGTCTGAATGGTGACGATACGTCAGCTCAACGCAGGTGTTGCAGATTCTTTTTCGGCGACCAGGCGCTCGACCGCGGTCACCAGACCCTGCACCGAATCGGTGTCGACGGTCGGGTCGCGATCAGGCAAGGTAATCTTGAATTTGTCTTCGAGCTCGAAAATGATCTGCACCGCATCGAGCGAATCGATTTCGAGGTCTTTCAATGTGGATTCGAGCGTGATCTTGCTCGCTTCAACGCCTGATTCCTTGGCGATGATGGCGAAAATGGTTTCCTGCACATTACTCATTAATTTCTCCGGGATACCGTGTTCCGGCCCATAGTTTAGCGTATGCGCCGGGAAACTTTGAGGTTTTAAGCGGGTGGCGTTTATCGCACAGACGGCTTGCGCCGCATTGCGCCTAATGATCGGCGGACTTCGGCGTATCCGAACCCAGCATCAGAATACCGCAAACGATAACCGCGGAGCCGAGCAGCTTCGACCAGTTCAGCGATTCGCCGACGATCAGGAACGATGCCCCCATCACCGCGACAAACACGATCGCGCTGGTCGGAAACGCGCTGGACAATGAGGACTTGCGCAGGATCACCATCCACGCCAGAAACGCGCCGAGATAACAGCCCGCCGCACTCCACAACCACGGCGAGCGTGCCGCATTCAAGGCTGCGACCAAAGTGAATTCGAACGCACCCGATTGCTCGCCCGCGAGTTTCAAGGAAACCTGGCACAGGGTTTCCAAGCCGAGCAAAATCAGCCAGGCCAGCGCCACCGGACTCAACCAGCGCGCGGGTGTTGCGGTGAGGTTCATCGGTTTGGTTCCTTGATGTGATGCGCCAGATCGGCGTCGAGACGGTCGAGACGAAACAGACGCTCGAGCACGGCGAAGATGCGATCAAGCAGACGATTGCGATGCCGATACCATAACCAGTTCGCCGCAAGACGACTTCCGAGACGCAGTTTTTCGTGATGCAATCCCTGCCCGCTTTGATACACCGGAATGCGGTGCGTCAGGCAATAGCGCACGTTTTCCATCCAGCTGACGTAATACAAACTGTACTTGCGCGCCACGGCGTAATCCATGCCGAAAAACTTGTCGAGCAGGCGCCGCTCATCGTGCAGCACGAGGTTGAACGCGATCAATTGCTGATCCAGCCAATACGTCACGCAACTGGCGCGATCGCCGAGTTCACTCAGCACATTCTTGAAATACGTCGGCGTGAGTTCCTCGAACTGAAATTCAGCCTGATCGAACGTGGCGCGATACAGGCGCAGCACGTCATCGCGGATATCGTCGATATTGTTGCGCCACTCGATCCGCAGCGCCGTCGCACTCTTGAGTTTGCGACGCATGTCCTTGCGTGT
>JAYVTP010000466.1:0-4038 GCA_043788685.1 Pseudolysobacter sp.
CCGTGAATCGCGGAGTTACGCTGCGCATCGTGCAAAGCGCGCTGTAAATGTTGACGAGGCCGGGGCCGGACAACACCGTCTCGATCGAGACATGCGCCATCTGTCGACGCAGCAGCGAGAGGATTTCGATTTCGATTTCCGAACCCGGGGCGAAGGCCGCCTGACCGGCTTCGGTGGAAAGAATCGTGGTCTTGTCCTCGCCCGGAATCTGCACGGCGGCACCGAGTCCGGTGCCCGGGCCGACCACCAGCGTGGGTGCCGCGATCGGCTCGCCCTTGGCCGCAGCCAGCACGATCATGTCGCTGGCATTGACGAATGGCGTGGCATGCGCGACGGCAGTGAAATCGTTGACCAGCGCGATGTTCTTCAAGCCGAGTTGACTGCGGATATCCGCCAGCGAAACCTTCCACGGCAGATTGGCGTTGATCACCATGTCGTCGAGCAGATAACCGGCGCACGCGATCGCGCCGAATTCCACCGGCGTATCGCAATGGCTATCGATGAAGTCGCGCAGGATCGCGCTGAGGCTCGGATAGTCGGCGCAAACGTACTTGTGATACTGCGCAACCGCGATCGGCGTTGCGCCGTGCGCATCCGCCAGCACCAAGCCGATACGCGCATGCGTGCCGCCGACATCGGCCGCAATGAAGGGCGCCATCGCTGCCATTCGCGGTTCCGCATTTAACTGGTTGAGCCGTTGCGCCACGCCTTCTTCCTCCCATTGGATTTATGGCGGGTTGGCGGATTTATGTCCGCTGAATGGCACCGAGTCTGCTACTACATGACAACGTTGTCAATAGGATGACAAACGAAAAATTCACGGTGGCCGATGCCGGCTGGAAAGCTGTTGGTGTCGATTTCAATCGAATTTTATTAATATAAAAATGATAAAATACATGAAGTTAAATTTTTTTTTAAAGTCTTTATGGAACTCGCACAAGTCTGGGCCGATGCTGCCTGCCGAAACTCACGTCATCCGGCGCTGCCCTGCCGCATGCAAATCTAGTGCATTCCGCAGCAAACTATGACAACGTTACCAGCGATGTCGCGAAAGATGTCGCAAACGATCAATTTGCGCGATGCGCGCATCAATCTGTATTGCGAAAGAGGGATCGAAAATCGACGTCATGCGTGCAGACCAGCGCGTGATCGGCGTAACCATTCGTCGTATAACCAGCCAGCATCAGCCACCAGTTCGGGGAGCCGCCAGACCATGTCGATCACAGCTTCGGATGCGCCGCAGCGCAGCCATACTTCTTCCATCGCGATCATCGGTGGTCTGTTTTTCATCTTCGGATTTGTGACGTGGTTGAACGGACCGCTGATCACGTTCGTCAAACTCGCGTTCAATCTCGACGACGTGAACGCGTTCCTCGTGCCTATGGCGTTTTACCTGTCGTACTTTTTTCTCGCGCTGCCTTCGTCGTGGATACTCAAGCGCACCGGCATGAAACGTGGCATGGCGCTGGGTTTGTTCGTGATGGCAATCGGCGCGGCGGTGTTCGGTCAGTTCACCAGCATGCGCGAATTTTCGGGCGCGCTGACGGGGCTATTTGTTATTGGTGCGGGGCTATCTCTTTTACAAACGGCATCCAATCCATACATCAGCATTCTGGGACCTATCGACAGCGCAGCTCAACGCATCGCCGTGATGGGAATCTGCAACAAGATTGGCGGCATACTGGCGCCGTTGGTTTTGAATATTCTGGTACTCCGTGGCATCGATGATCTGGCGGGCAGGGTCGACGCCGCCGATGCTCCGGGCAAGGCGGCATTGCTTGCTGAGTTCGCTGCGAAAATTCAACTGCCCTATATGTTGATAGCTGCGATATTGGTCATCCTGGCGATCTGGGTGATGCGCTCGCCGTTGCCGGAAATCAGTGCGTCTGCCGCAAACGTGGCGTCGTCGTCGTCCGGTAAAAGTGAAAAAAGCAGCATTTTCCACTTTGCGCATTTGTGGCTGGGTGTGTTGTGTCTGTTTCTTTACGTCGGTGTGGAGGTGATGGCGGGTGACGCGATCGGTACCTACGGCCAGAGTTTTCATCTGCCGCTGGATCAGACCACGTTCTTCACTTCGTTCACCCTGACGGCGATGCTCATCGGTTATCTGGTCGGGCTGGTGGCGATTCCGCGTTTTGTTTCGCAGGAGCGTTATCTCGCGATTTCCGCCGTGCTCGGCGTGCTGTTCTCGATCGGCGCCTATCTGACGCAAGGCTACATCTCGGTCGGTTTTGTCGCCGCGCTGGGTTTTGCCAACGCGATGATGTGGCCGGCAATTTTCCCGCTCGCGATTCGCGGCCTCGGGCGTTTCACCGAGTTCGGTTCGGCCTTGCTGATCATGGGAATTTCGGGTGGCGCGATCGTGCCGCAACTGTTTGCGCATTTGAAACAGCATCACGATTTCCAGGCGGTGTTTTTGATCCTGATGGTGCCGTGCTACTTGTACATTCTGTTCTACGCGGTGAAGGGCTATCGCGTCGGCACGCACATGGTATCGAGCACTACCGCGCCGATATTGTCGCCATCGTCTTGAGCGAGTGACGCCGCATGTTGCGTGCGGCGCCGACATCAACAGCACATCGACAAACAGCACTGGCTGCGTGCGCGCAAAGCCTTCACAATACGTGTTGAAAGATAGCGTGACACACGCAGGAAAAGTCTCTGGCGCCGATGTGGTTTTGTCGAGCGCAAGATTTTGATCTGTGTCGTTGCGCAGTTCGTAATCCAACCCGGGAAATTCTGGAATGAGCAGACCGACGATCAAAGACGTCGCCGAGCGATCCAACGTATCGCTGAAAACCGTTTCCCGCGTGATCAACAACGAAACTGCGGTACGCGAAAAAACCCGCCAGAAAGTATTGCGCGCGGTCGAAGAACTCAACTACCAACCGGATCTGTCTGCACGCAGCCTGCGCAGTTCGAAGTCGTATGCGCTCGGTGTGGCCTACGACAATCCGAACCCGTATTACATTATCAGCGTGCAGAACGGCATGCTCTCAGTGTGCCGCGAAACCGGTTATGGATTGCAAATTCATCCGTGCAATTCGGCGTCGCCGAATCTGGCTGAGGAGTTGGTCGATCTCGTGCGCCGTTCGCGTCTCGCCGGGCTGGTGCTGGCGCCGCCGATGTCCGAGCGCATGGAACTGATCAAATATCTGGCCGCGAACGACATCAAGTTCGTGCGCATACTTTCCGCGGCCGAAGATCCCGATGACGGCTTTCCTTGCGTGTTCGTCGATGATCGCGATGCGGCCTACGACATCACGCGGCACCTGATCCAGCTCGGTCATCAGCGCATCGGTTTTTTGTGGGGCGGCCCGGCGCATCGTTCCAGCCCGGAGCGTTACAAAGGCTACGAAAGTGCGCTCAAGGATTACGGCATTGCGATCGACAAAAAACTCATCGTGCCGGGTGACTATTCGTTCGAGGATGGTTTTCGCGGCGCGCGCAAATTGTTCGCACTGAAAGATCCGCCGACCGCGATCTTCGGTTCCAACGACGAGATCGCCGCCGGTGTTCTCGCGGCCGCAAAATCCACCGGCATCGATGTGCCGAACGATCTTTCGATCGCGGGTTTCGAGGACAGTCCGTTCTCCAAACAATCGTGGCCGGCATTGACCACAGCCAAGCAGGCGACCGAAGAAATCGCACGGCACGCGACCTTGCTGCTGATCTCCGAACTCGCGCGCGCCGAAGACGGATCGCTCGACGCGCCGGCCGCAAAAAACAAGGGTTTCAGTCCGCAGCTCGTGATTCGCGGATCAACCGCGCGCCCGCGTTCGCTCGGTGGTTGATCAGGGCGCCGGAATGGAAGGCGCAGAGCGGGAAGCAAGGTAGGATCGAAGTCAGAAAAGAGCTGTCATGCCAGCGCAGGCTGGTATCCATTTTGACCTTGATCCACCAGCGCGGTTTCGCGATATGGAGAAAAATCCAAATGGACCCCAGCCTGCGCTGGGATGACGGCTTTGTTTTTACGTTGTCGCATCGTCGAAAGCAAAATCTTCAACGTGTTAGCAACTGTGATGCCTCACGCGCGAG
>JAYVTP010000467.1:0-3849 GCA_043788685.1 Pseudolysobacter sp.
ATGCAGCTCGATACGTTGCGCTCGCAGTTGCATCCGCATTTCTTGTTCAACGCCTTGCATACGGTGGTGCAGTTAATCCCGATCGATCCGCGCGCTGCAGCGCTCGCGACCGAACAACTTGCCGGCACGCTGCGCACGACGCTGGAAGAACAACGCGACCTGATAACGCTCGGTGAAGAATGGGCCTTCGTCGAGCGTTATCTGGCGATCGAGAGCATCCGCTTCGGCGATCGTCTGCGCGTAACTATTGCGATGGAAGAATCGGCACGACTGGCGATGTTGCCGTCGTTCGCACTACAGACGCTGATCGAGAATGCGATACGCCACAGCGCCGCGCCGCGCATCGAAACCACGCACGTGAAAATATCGGCGACGCTGGATGGCGCCATGCTTATAGTGAACGTCGAGGATGATGGAATCGGTGCCAACATGCGCGAAGTCGAAACCGCAGTCGGCACGGGATTGCGCCGGCTGCGTGAACGCATGCGCTGGTTGTACGGAAATCACGCACGACTCGAACTTGCGAGCAACATCGGTGAAGGTTTTCGCGCGAGCTTGATCGTTCCGCAATCGACGTCGCCCGACGACGTCACGAATCGAGATCGCGGCAACAACACGCATGAATAACGTCGCAAAGATTTCCACGTTGATCGTCGATGATGAACCGGTCGCGCGCGCAGGCATGCGCCACATGCTGGCCGAGGTGGAATGGATCAGCTGCATCGGCGAAGCGGCGAACGGCCCTGCGGCCATTGAAATCATCGACAGGCTCAAACCGGAGCTGGTGTTTCTCGATATCCACATGCCAGGTTTTCTCGGCACGGATGTGTTGCGCCAAATCCGGCATCAGCCCTTGGTCGTGTTCACCACCGCGTATGCACAACATGCGGTAACCGCGTTCGAGCTCGGCGCACTCGATTATTTGCTGAAACCGTTCGGCGAAGAGCGTTTGCGCGCGACTCTTGATCGCATTCGCACGGCGTTCGGCGAGCCGCGCATTTCATCACTGGATCGATTTGGCGAAGCGATGAGCCATACGCCGATGAGCCGATTATTCGTGCGCAGCGGTCGCAGCATCGTGCCGATCGCAGTCGACAACATCGTATGGTTCGAAGCGGTAGGCGACTACATCGCCGCCCACACTCGTGAAACGCACCATCTGCTGCATCTGTCGCTGAATCAGCTCGAAGCGCGCCTCGATGCAAAGCGATTCATGCGCATCCATCGCACCCATATCGTCAATCTCGATCAGGTGCTTGCATTTCGTCGCGATGCGAGCGGAAGCATCAGTGCTCAATTGAAGAATGGAAAGTGTCTGGCGGTAAGTCGGGCCAAGGCACGCGATCTGCGCGGAATCGCACGATAGGAAAAGTGAGGTGGGATTTTATGAAATCGCGCGCCTGAAATAGGCGCGCGAGAACGACTGATTTATTACGTCGGTTCTACGGCAGAAACGTCACGCGCGGCGAAATACTGCCAACAAAACGATGATCAGCAACAACAGTCCGAGTCCGCTACTCGGGTAATAACCCCACTGTGCGCTGTAGGGCCAGGTGGGCAATGCGCCTACGACAAGCAACACGATCAGAACGAGTAAAATGGTACGCATGGCAACTCTCCTCTTGTTGTAATAATCCTCAGGCAAATCGGCGCAAGCGATGCGGAGATTTGCGAATGCGAATTGACGAAGCTGCGCGAAATCAATGCTTCAGTTCTACATGCTTGTGCGCGCCAAGGTCTTTTTCATCGCCGGTGATCTTGGCCTTGATAAAACTGTAAACGCGACCGATCGCTGTGCTCGACGACGTCCAAAGCTCCGCGCTTTCGCAGGTCACCTTGATCAGTGCGAGATTCGGATCGGTCTTGCCGCCCTTGAAAAATATCGAGTCCACCGCATCGGACCAGAGCTCGTCGACTTTGTGCTGATCGCGTACGATTTCGGCACGTCCTTCCACCGACAAAAAAGCACCATCACCGGCATCGACGTAAGCCAGATTGACGCGCGGATTAGTCTGGATCTCGCTCACCTTGGTGGTATCCAGCCCCGTGAAAAACCACAGGTTGCCGTCAAATTCGGTATCGCGTGTGTGCAATGGTCGGCTGATCAAACGATCGCCATTGCTGCGCGTGGTGAACATCGCGACCTTTGCGTGTCGGATATGTTTGCCGACTTCCTTTACCGCATCGGCATCCAGGTGATTGGGGTTCATGCTCGCGCTCCTCGTGACTGTTCGACCGAATGACTCGGCAACGTTTTTGCAAAATTGCAGCAATACATAAATGCTGATCTTAAATTTTGCTTGAAAAGAAGCGGCGCGAACGCCGCTTCCGATTGATTGCTTTCAAGCCTTACCGCACGTCCCTGTGCATCGCTGCTTACAAGCCTTTCTGGAAATCGCTGATCTGCTTGTGCGCTTCATCCTTGGCAATGCCGTAACGCTCCTGCAGCTTGCCGGCCAGGTATTCGCTGGTGCCTTCGGTCTGCTTCAAATCATCGTCAGTGAGCTTGCCCCACTTTTCCTTGAGCTTGCCCGACAACTGCTTCCACTGGCCCTTGATGCGATCTTCGTTCATGACAACTCCTGAATTTTTTACGAGAAAATTTGCGAATTAACAGAGAAAATTCTGCGCTCAATTAATCGCGCGAACTCAGCGCAGCGGAATCCACTTTCTGCACACCCTTCACCGCCTTGGCAACCGCTACCGCCTTTTGCACTTGTGCCTTGCTGTTGACTTGACCAGAAAGAGTTACCAAACCGTTCTTGGTGGTCACCGCGATATCCATCGACGAAATTCCATCGGTGGTGGCCAGTTCACTCTTGACCTTGGTAGTGATCCAGGTGTCAGTGGCGGGCTGTTCGGATTTGGCAGCGCTCATGTCGGTGTCCGCGGCAAACGATGTAGAAACGCCGCCGCAAATCAGCGTGATACCGAAAGCCATTGCACATAATTGCTGTTTCATGAAAACACCTCGTTGTTGATGGGACGCGATTGATCGTTACAAGTCGCGTGCCAACAAGATATTCAAATAAAATCAGTCTGTTACAAATAGATAACGCAAGGGTTTTCGGGAAATTTGCAGGGCGCATGCAGCAATCACAATGCAATTTGCAAACACGCCGCAGGTAAACATAAATCAAAAAACGCGCGCTCAGATGAAAGCCACGAGCACGTTGAAGATCGACGGCATGCGATCCCGCTCGGATCGCACGCCAAATCGGCAATTACAGTTGTCACTTACTTGGCCGCTTGTTTCGAAATCATACGCATCAGCGCATCAAAGCCGCGATCCGACAACAGCCGTCACAACATCAATATAAAACGCGCACCGCCACCGGTGGCATAACGCGTTTTCGGCCGGGTCGCGAGCAACGATTTGACGATTGTCGCCGCGACCACTTCCGGCGGCGAACTCATCGAACTGGTATCGGCGGCCGCAAACATTCGTGCATGTTGTTGTGCGCCGTCGCGATAGGCGCTCGTGCCGGAATGTTTCAACAGCTTTTCGCGCGTAATGCCGGTCCACTCGGTCTTGATCGCACCGGGTTCGATCACTACCACCTCGATGCCAAACGGTGCGAGTTCCATGCGCAGACAATCGCTCATACCCTCCACCGCAAACTTGGTCGCGTGATACTAACTGCCGAACGGCTCGTGCATCTTCCCGCCGATCGAGGTGATGTTGACGATGCGGCCAGAACCCTGTGCACGCATCATCGGCAAAACCAGTTGCGTCAGCCGCGCGAGACCGAACACGTTCACTTCAAACTGACGCCGCCCTTCCGCCAGCGGCACGTCTTCGAGCGAGCCGTATGATCCATACCCGGCATTGTTGACCAATGCATCGAG
>JAYVTP010000468.1:0-1869 GCA_043788685.1 Pseudolysobacter sp.
CGACAAGATGTTGCGCCGCCATCCGCACGTGTTCGGCGATGCGAAAGTCGGCGACGCCGCCGCGCAAACGCGTGCATGGGAGGAACACAAACGCATCGAACGCGAAGGCAGCGGAGACAACAGCGCGCTGGCCGGTATTGCGCGTGGATTGCCCGAGTGGCAGCGTGCGATCAAGTTGCAGAAACGTGCTGCTGCAGTCGGTTTCGATTGGCCGAATATCGAGCCGGTGATCGCCAAGCTGCACGAGGAACTCGACGAAGTTCGAGCCGAACTGGATGCCGTTGCTGCCGATAAAACCGATGATGCTGCACAACAGCGATTGGAAGATGAAATCGGCGATGTATTGTTCGTCGTTGCCAATCTCGCGCGCCACGCCAAGGTCGATGTCGGCATCGCGTTGCGTCGCGCCAACGCCAAGTTCGAGCGCCGCTTCCGTGCCATGGAAAAACTCGCCGCTGAACCTGGCAATACGCTTATCCAGCTCGATCTCGCGGCGCAGGATGATTTGTGGAATCGGGTCAAGGCGCAAGAATGATTTTTCCGCGCTGATTCAGCGGGTCAGCATGAAAAGTCGGTATCAAAAAAACGGCGAGCTTCCTGCTCGCCGTCAACAAAGGACTTTCTCCTCGCAAAGAAAAGTCCCACCGTACGCCCCTGGGGATAATCAGACGCACGTTTACACCCACCCGTTTACGGCATGAAATAGCGGCCGGAATGAAAACGGCGTTGCAACACGCGCATTACGCGGCGCACCTGCAAACGCAAGATCAGGTTCCAGTAGTGTCTCGTCATGACCGTCTCCTCGGATTCCATCAATCGATAACGCGAGAGTTGCGATTCGGTTGACTCGAAAATTCGCCACCGGTTTTTTTCGGCTATATCGCGAATCGAGTATTTCAATCGCAGCGCATGCGAGTCGTCGAACTTGAGTGCGCGGCGACAACGTTGCAGAATCTCCTGCATGCGAACCAGCGGAGATCAGCCATGAGCCAGACGTACGCAACATTCCGCGAGTTCTATCCGTTTTATCTGTCCGAGCATGTGAATCGCACGTGCCGGCGGCTGCATTTTGTCGGCAGCAGCGTGGTGCTGATTTGGATTGTGGTTTCACTGGCGACGCAACATCCGCTGTGGTTGTTCGGGCTGCCGCTGATCGGTTACGGCTTTGCCTGGATCGGACATTTTTTCTTCGAGAAAAATCGTCCGGCGACATTCTCGTATCCGTTTTACAGTTTTGCCGGCGATTGGGTGATGTATTGGGATATCCTGCGCGGACGTATTCCTCTGTAAATGGAAAATCCCATGCATTATGTAGAACTCGTGGCACTGCTCGCGTTGCTTCAGTTTCTGGTTTTCATTGTGTTAGTCGGTCGCGCGCGCGGTCGTTATGGCATCAAGGCGCCGGCCACCAGCGGGCACGAAATCTTCGATCGATATTTCCGCGTGCAGCAGAACACGCAGGAAAACCTGCTGATGTTTCTGCCCGCGCTGTGGATCGCCGCGGCCTACTGGAACCCACTGTGGATCGCTGCCGTCGGCGCGATTTATCTGGTCGGACGCGTGTTGTACTGCGCAAGTTATGTGCGAGATCCAAGCAGTCGCGCGATGGGTTATTTGCTGACTGCGATCCCAATCGTCGTACTGTTGCTCGCAGCGCTTTACGGTGTCGTGCGCGCGATGCTCTGAGGCCTCGATCCAGGGAGCGCTCAAGAAATAATCCCGGCACTCTTCAGCGGCTGGAGTGAAGCGCCGTCCGCGCAGAAATATCAAACGCGGCCGGCGTTTTACCGATGCGCATGAATCGCTCGGCTAACCGCGTTGCAACACGCTCATCGGCGTGATGCGTGCGCGCGTGCCGAGCCAGCCGGC
>JAYVTP010000469.1:0-3625 GCA_043788685.1 Pseudolysobacter sp.
GGTTTGTTCGAGATCGTCGGTTTGTCCGACGAAGTGGTCGCGCGCTGTTTTGCCGGTACGCCATCGCGCATCGGCGGCGCGGGTTTTATCGACATCGAACGCGAGATGAAACAACAGGTGTTCGATGCCTGGAACGAAGCCGAAACCTTGTTGCCCGGCGGCCTGCTGAAATTCATGCACGGCGGCGAATATCACATGTACAACCCCGATGTGATCGCGAGCCTGCAGGCGGCGGTGCGCAGCGGTGATTACATTGACTACCGCATCTACGCCGATCACGTAAACTCGCGCGCGCCGTCGACCTTGCGCGACCTGCTCGAATTCCGCGAAGGCCGCACGGCGATTGCGCTCAACGATGTCGAACCGATCGATTCGATTTTGAAGCGTTTCGATTCCGCCGGCATGTCGCTCGGCGCGTTGTCGCCCGAAGCGCACGAGGCGCTAGCGATCGCGATGAACCGGCTCGGCGCACGTTCCAACTCGGGCGAAGGCGGCGAAGATCCGCTGCGCTACGGCACCGAGAAATCTTCGAAGATCAAGCAGGTTGCATCAGGGCGTTTTGGCGTGACGCCAGAATATCTGATCAACGCCGAAGTGCTGCAGATCAAGATCGCGCAAGGTGCCAAGCCCGGCGAAGGTGGCCAGTTGCCCGGGCACAAGGTCAACGAGATGATCGCGCGCTTGCGTTACGCGAAACCCGGCATCGGCCTGATTTCACCACCGCCGCATCACGATATTTATTCAATCGAGGACCTCGCCGAACTGATCTACGATCTCAAGCAGATCAATCCGGATGCACTGGTTTCGGTCAAGCTCGTCGCGCACGCCGGCGTCGGTACAATCGCTGCGGGTGTGGTCAAGGCGTATGCCGACCTCATCACGATTTCCGGCTACGACGGCGGCACCGGCGCGAGTCCGCTGTCCTCGATCAAATACGCCGGCGGGCCGTGGGAGCTGGGCTTGAGCGAAGCGCATCAGACGCTACGACTGAATGGCTTGCGGCACAAGGTGCGGCTGCAGACCGACGGCGGTTTGAAGACCGGCCTCGACGTGATCAAGGCGGCGATTCTCGGCGCGGAAAGTTTCGGTTTCGGCACCGGACCGATGGTGGCGCTCGGCTGCAAATATCTGCGCATCTGTCACCTCAATAATTGCGCCACCGGCGTCGCCACCCAGCATGAAGTGCTGCGCAAACTGCACTTCACCGGGCTGCCGGAAATGGTCATGAATTATTTCCGTTTTGTCGCGCAGGATGTGCGCGAATTGTTGTCGATGCTCGGTGTGCGCTCGCTCGAAGCACTAGTCGGGCGCACCGATCTACTACGGCAAAAAGTCGGCAACAGCATCAAGCAGACGCAGCTCGACCTGTCGCCGTTGCTCAGCGACAACGGCCTCGGTATCGAGGTCGCGCAGACCTGTGTTTCGGCGCGCAATGCGCCGCGCGATCCGGGCACGCTTGCTGCGCGCATCAGTGCCGATACGCTCGATGCGCTCGACGCCAAACGTGGCGGCGAGTTTGCGTATCCGGTGCGCAATACCGATCGCACGCTCGGCGCGCGATTATCCGGTGACGTCGCGCGGCGCTACGGCAATCACGGCATGGCAGATGCACCGATCGTGCTGCGCCTGCGCGGTAGCGCCGGACAAAGTCTTGGTGCGTGGAATGCCGGCGGCGTACATATTTATCTCGAAGGCGAGGCCAACGACGGCGTCGGCAAAGGCATGGCCGACGGCAAGATCGTGTTGTATCCGCCAGCACTCGCGCGCTTCGAGGCGCGCAAGACAGTGATCATCGGCAACACTTGTTTATACGGCGCGACGGGCGGCGAGTTGTACGCCGCAGGCCAGGCCGGCGAACGGTTTGCGGTGCGTAATTCCGGCACGGTCGCGGTGATCGAAGGCACCGGCGATCACTGCTGCGAATACATGACCGGCGGCACCGTGGTCGTGCTCGGCCGCACCGGTTTGAACTTCGGCGCGGGTTTCACGGGCGGCTTCGCTTACGTGCTCGACCAGGAGCGCGACTTCGTCGATCGCTACAATCACGAGCTCATCGACATTCATCGTATCGGTCACGAGGGCATGGAAAATCACGTTCAGAACCTGCGCGGATTGATCATCGCCCACGTCCGCGAAACCGGCAGCGTCTGGGGCCAGCAAATCCTCGACGAGTTCCGCGAATACCTGCACAAATTCTGGTTGGTGAAACCGAAGGCCGCGAGCCTCGAATCGCTGATCGACGCCTTGAAGCGAGCCGCCTGATGAGTACCGATGTTTTCAAATTCCTGACCCTGCCGCGCGTGCTGCCGCGCGAAGTGCCGGTGCAGGTGCGCGTACTCGGTTACAACGAAATCTACGGCGATTTCGAACCCGGCCAATCCGCCGAACAGGCATCGCGCTGTCTCGATTGCGGCAACCCGTATTGCGAGTGGCAATGCCCGGTGCACAACTACATTCCGAACTGGCTCAAGCTGGTGCAGGACGGGCGCATTTTCGAGGCGGCGACCTTGATGCACGAAACTAATCCGCTACCGGAAGTGTGCGGGCGTGTCTGTCCGCAGGATCGGCTGTGCGAAGGCGCCTGCACGATCAACGAAGGTTTTGGTGCGGTGACAATCGGCGGCATCGAAAAATATGTCGTCGACGAGGCGTTTCGCCAAGGCTGGAGGCCCGATCTTTCGCAAGTCAAAGCCACCGGCAAACGTGTCGCGATCATCGGCGCTGGCCCCGCTGGAATCTCCGCGGCCGATCGTCTTGCGCGAGCCGGCGTGCAAGCCGTGGTATTCGATCGCTACGAAGAAATCGGCGGCCTGCTGACGTTCGGCATTCCGCCGTTCAAGCTCGAAAAAAACGTGATCGCGACACGACGCGCCGTACTCGAAGGCATGGGCGTGGAGTTTCGCTTGAACTGCGAGATCGGTCGCGATATGGAATTTTCCGAGTTGCTGCGCGATTATGACGCGGTGTTTCTCGGCCTCGGCACCTATCGATTTGTCGATGGCGCCATCCCCGGCCAGCATCTACCGGGCGTGCATGCGGCGCTACCGTATCTGGTCAGCAATGTGCGGCGATTGCTCGCCGGTAATACTACGCTGGCCGAGCCGCATGTCGATCTGAGTGGCCAGCGTGTGGTCGTGCTCGGTGGCGGCGATACCGGTATGGACTGCAATCGCACCGCGATCCGCCAGGGCGCCACGCGCGTGAGCTGCATCTATCGACGCGACGAAATCAACATGCCTGGCTCGCGGCGCGAAGTGAAAAACAGCCGCGATGAAAGCGTGCATTTCCTGTTCAATCGCCAGCCGATTGCGATCCTCGGCGATGACCGCGTGACCGGCGTGCGTCTGGTCGAAACGCGGCTCGTGAAAGACGGCCACGGTCGCGCGCGGCCCGAACATGTGCCTGGCAGCGAAACTGATATCGCCGCCGATGCGGTCATCCTCGCGTTCGGTTTTCAACCCGATCCACCGGCGTGGCTAGCGGCACACGGTGTGAACTTGCACGATAACGAGCGTCTGCGTGTCGGCGGTTTCGGCGCCGAACACCGCCTGCCGTTCCAGACCGATCACCCGCGCATCTTCGCCGGCGGCGACATGGTGCGCGGCGCCGATCTGGTGGTGCGCGC
>JAYVTP010000470.1:0-3160 GCA_043788685.1 Pseudolysobacter sp.
GCCTGCAAGCTGTTGCGCGCGAAGCGGCGAATCTCTGGATAACGATCGCTCATCGCGGTGAGCAAATACGGCGCGAGCGACATGCGTTGTCGCGCATCAATCCCGGTCACGGCGGTGCCCATCTGATACGCGGCCACCGCTTTCTGCACCGGATCGCCAGAAAGTAACGTCGCCGGCAAATCGGCCAATGCTGTATCAACGCCATCGGCTCGCGCCGCGACCGAGCCATCGCCGCGTCCCCACAAGGTCTTGATCTGCTGCGCCATCCAGAGCGGAGATTTATCGGCATGGCAATTCGTGCACGCATCGGGCCGCGCATTCGCCGAATCGCTGGCCGGATCGGGCACCGCAATACGATGGCTGCGA
The DNA here is from genome assembly GCA_043788685.1 of Pseudolysobacter sp. Lineage (GTDB taxonomy): Bacteria > Pseudomonadota > Gammaproteobacteria > Xanthomonadales > Rhodanobacteraceae > Pseudolysobacter. Next base: position 367 of record JAYVTP010000470.1, read on the forward strand.
TGGATCGTCATCACACCATAAACCGCATTCGGCATATGGCAGTTGTAGCAGTTCGAGCCGGGGCTTTCTGCAGGATGATGGGTGTGTGCAGTCACGTCTTTCGCAAGCTGATCGTGGCAACGCAGGCAGGGCGCGTTGCCGCGATTCTTCTCGGTGATCTGGCCGGCGCTGTCGCCGCCGTGCATGCTGTGGCAGTTGATGCAGGTCAGGTCTTTCGATTGCAGGTAACACTGCGATTGCAGCAATCCCTGATATTCGTAGGCGCTCAGACGCGGCGTGCCGTCGTTCCAGAAACGCGCGGAGAAAAGCGTCGCCGCCTTGCCCGGCGGCACGGTGTCTTTCCAGATCGGTTGCACCGATGCATTCAGATCATCGCCGGCGCGATACACCGGCCCGCTGCTGATCCAGTTTTTCATCACGCCGACGTCTTTCGGCATACGCTGGCCGTGGCATTGGCCGCAGACCTGGGTGCTGCGCTCGGCGCTGAGACCGTGCGGATTGACGATGGTCGGATCGCTCGCGCCGCTCAGTTGCAGCGTCCAGCGCCGCAGCATGCTGGCATTGCGCTCGACGTGTGCACTGCCGGGCCCATGACAACTTTCGCAGCTGATGCCGAGTTCGGCGACGCGCGAGTCGTAGGTCGAATCGCGATTCACATCGATCGCTTCACCGCGCCGGCTGCGCGCGATCAGCTCGGGATAGTTTTTCATGTTCGGCTCGGGGCCGGTGTTGTGGCAATAGATGCAGTTGTTGTTCCACGGCCCGATGTGTTCGTCGAACGGTTTGTCGTCCGGCCCGAGGAACACCGCATTCATGTGCACCCAGCGTTGCTCGGCGATATGCCACAGATAATGCAGCCGGTAATACGTGCCGCTGTTCGCATCCAGCGTGAGGTACTGCTGATAACGATGCGAACCCACCGTGCGTGCCACGGCCACGGTGTTCTGGATCGCGCCGGTGGCCGGATCGTGATACTCGAAAAAGTACTTGCCGCCGCGCGTGATCGGACGCACGTCGCCGCCCCACTCGGTCAGCGCCTGACCGTCAAATTTTCCGACAACGGCTTGCGGCGTGGCATCTTGCGTCATCGTGCGATGAAAGGTCTTGTACCAACTCGCGTGACGATCCTCGTGGCAGGTTTCGCACTGCGCCGAGCCGACCCAGTGCGCACTGTCCGTGACAAATGGCGTCGCGATTTCTGCGCGAGTCGCGCTGATCGAATGCCACAGCCAAATCGAGAGCCCGATCAACGCGACAACGCTGGCGGCGGCGATCAGCCGGAGCGAATTTTTTACACCGGGTTTCATCGTTCCAACACGTCACCGAAAAACGCCTGCACATCGACCAGCTCGCGCGTTTGCGGCAGTGGCGGCAGGCTCTGCAGGAATATCTTGCCATACGCGCGCGTGGTCAGGCGCGGATCGCACAGCACCAGCACGCCGCGATCGCTGACATCACGAATCAACCGCCCCGCGCCTTGCTTGAGCGCGATCACGGCAGTCGGTACCTGCCAGTCGAAAAACGGATTGCCGCCGGATTCACGCATGGCATTCAGTCGCGCTTCGATCACCGGATCATCGGGCGCGGCAAACGGCAGTTTGTCGATGATGACGCAGCTCAGCGCCTCGCCCGATACATCCACACCTTCCCAGAAACTCGCCGCACCGAGCAGCACGCCGTTGCCGGCGGCGCGGAATTCGGTGAGCAACTGATGTCGCGGCAACGTGCCTTGCACGAACAACGGATACGGCAAGGTATCGCGTAACAGTTCGGCCGCGAGCTTCAACGCGCGATGCGAAGTGAACAATAAAAAAGCGCGTCCACGCGAAGCTTCCAGCACCGGCCGCGCCATCGCGATCACGCGCGCGGTGTAGTCCGATGCGTTCGGGTCGGGCAATCCACGCGGGAGATAAGCCAACGCCTGGCGCGTGTAATCGAATGGACTCGGCAAGCTCATTGCCACCGGATCATCGAGCCCGAGCTGGCGCGTGTAGTGATCGAAACGACCCGCCACCGACAACGTCGCCGAGGTAAAAATCCACGCCGCGTGCGTCGAGTCGCGCAGCGCGCGCAACGGTGGCGCGAGATCGAGCGGCGTGGCATACAACTGGAAACCTTGCGGCGTGAGTTCGTACCAGTGGATCCATTCGGCGTTGTCGTGCGCTTCGACTTTTTCGTAGCGTGCGAGCAGATCGCGCGCGCGCTCGGCGCAACTCGCGAGGCCGCGGCTGCGCTCCTCGTGCAGCGCGAGCGCGTCCATCAAACCCGACAGCGCTTCGTGCAAGGCATCGAGCTCGTGCATCAATTCGGGCGTCGCCGCAATCTGCGCAAAACTGCCGCGCAACGGCAAGCGATCGAACGCCAGTCGCACTCGCCGAACCGCCGGCGTGATCGCCTCGACCACCGCCAGCATCGGCGCAAGTGCACCGCTGACCGCACCGCATTCGGCGAGCGTGTCGTTGGCAATTTCGCTGAGCTGGCGTGAACTCAAACTGGTCGAAAAAAATTGTCCGGCGAGTTCCGGAATCTGATGCGCTTCATCAAGAATGAACGCATGCGCGCCCGGCAGGATTTCGCCGAAACCTTCCTGCTTGATCGCGAGATCGGCGAACAGCAAATGATGATTGACCACGACCAGATCGGCCTCTTGCGCGGCGCGCCGCGCCTTGACCACAAAACATTCGCCGTACTGCGGACAATCCGCGCCGAGGCAATTATCCGTCGTTGAAGTCACGCGCGGCCACAGCAACGAATCCTCGGGTACTTCGCTCAATTCGGCGCGATCGCCGCTCGT
>JAYVTP010000471.1:0-17492 GCA_043788685.1 Pseudolysobacter sp.
CTGAATGTGGCGTACTCTCCAAAGGCCGCTCGACCCTCCAGGCAAGCGGCCTTTTCTTTCGCCATTACCATCACATAAAAGGAATTATGTGATAGTAAAGCATCATAAAAAAGATAGCGTGCGGGGGGCGGCGTCTGCTCCAGCTTGTGCCGAACGCCTGCTGCGCACCGAACGCGGACTCACCCAAACGCGCCTGTGTGATCAACAAGGTTCGGGCTAAACAGGAATCTCGATCGATCGACAGCACACCCCGCTCCACCCGTCCTACTCTAGTCATGACGAGCGCACGTCCAAGCTCCCCTGGTAGAGGTGAGACCACTGAGATCGTAACGCCTTGGCAGCAATCTCGCGAGCGCCTTCCATGTGTTTCAACGCCTCCAAGCTAGTTCGCTGTAGACACAGTTCGGTTTGCATGAGGTCGCTGCTGGTGATCTTTGCCTCATAGTCCGATTCGCTCGGGTCGAGATCAAGTTGATGTTGAACGAATAGATCGATCGTGTCTCTCGCAAGAGATGCGACTTCTATTAACTGCTTCGCTGTCACGTCTGTTAGCGCCTCGAGAGTCACAGCTATAGCCGTAGTCGCATCCAACGCCGCTGAAGTGAAGACTGAACTAAACTTGGTGGTGTCGGGAGCTTGCTCTTCGCAAGACGAGACAAGGCATTTGAGATTCAACAGTGCCCGGCTCGTTTCAACCCAGTCCCAAACCGTGTCTAAAGCACTTCTCAGGCTGCCCACGTTTCCAAAGCCTGTTTCTGCGCTGAAACTTAGATAGTTAGGCAACATGCGTTCACAGCAATAAACCATAAACGCGACCCGTCGCCAGGCTGGCATCCCTTCGACTAAAAGCAAGAGCCTCGTTTCATCAAATGCTTCCATACTGCTAGTCCACAATCGGAATACCTTCCTCTTCCATTGCCTTTTGGCAGCCCGCACATGCGGGACGGCTAGGAGACACGCTCGTTGGCGTCAATCCAGCTTCCCTTGCTCCGTTAACGGCATTGATCTCTGCATGAACTCCGCGCTCGCCTTTAGCCGCAATCTCGCCATCCGTTAGTGCTGCGCGCTGTGCCGGTCGCAACGCTCCTTCGCTTGAACCAAAAACACGAACACCTTCCTCCGTTTCTGCTACCGCCGTTGTCACAGCACGCTGAGTGCGAGGGTTTAGTACGCTTTGTACTTCATTAGCTCTTACGAGAGCGCTGGTTACCTTGCCTCCGACCGCACCAACTATCTTGACCGGTGGCAACGCAGCAGCCACAGCGAGAACCGCGCCAACCTTATCGCCCGTGCTCGCATTCGACCAGCCCTTATCGGCGATTTGGCTGACGTTTTCCGCCCCGAGCACTTTCCAGGTCGCGCTTAGGGCAGCCCAGCCAGCACATGAAACAGCGCCACATCCTTGCGCGCCTGAGTCGATCATCTCGCCAACGCTCTGCCGTCCATCTGGGTCAGTGAACCGGTAAGGACTGTTTGCGGCATACCAATACCGATTAAAATTGCCCGCGCTCGCCGCATCCACACGCATCGGATCCGTGCTCAAGAACCGCCCCGCATACGGATCGTAGTAGCGCGCTTGCATGTAGCTCAGGCCGGTTTCGGTATCGGTCACATGTCCGGTAAATCCGGGGCCGGCCTGTGCGGGTGTCGTGGTCCAGCCGTACGGCTCGTAGTAGCTGCGATTCAAAACGGTGCCCGCGGCGTTCGTCTTGGCGACCGGGCTGCCGAGGCCATCGGTGTGCAGGTACTTCCGGCCCGCGGTGCCGTCTTCGGCGATGAGGTGCCGACCCAGAAAGATGTAGCTTTTTCCACCGGCAACCGTTGGACTGGCGAACGGCACAGCCAATGAAGATTCAAAACCGTTCCTGAAAATCAAGTCGCTGCCGCTGGGGCTCGATTCAAATACCAGCTGACCGGCCGGGGTATAGACCTGCACAATGCTTGCACCATTCTTGGTGATCGTGGTGCGGTGCCCGTAACCGTCGTAGCGGTAGCTGGCGACACCGGGATCGACAGCGGTGACACGGTCGGCCAGATCGATAGTGAAGGTTTGCCCGTTGCGAGTGCGCACGCGGCCGCGCGTATCGTAGGTGTACGGCAGCACGGTCTGACCGCTGCTCGTGCTCACGATGCGGTCCAGGCGCTGCGTCCCTGCCGTCATGACATGGGTCAAGTCGATGAAAGGCGTGGTGCTGCGGCGCAGGTTGTCGAGCGCGTCGTACTCGTAACTGAGCGCGCCGCCCCAGGCGCCGACGTTGTTTGCGCTCGTGAGACGATCCAGTGCGTCATAGCCCATCGTGCGCGTGAACAATCCGGCTTGCGCCTGATCGGTGATGCCCACGACGTTGGCGTTCTCGTCGTAGGTATATCCATCGTTCAGGACGCTACCCTCGGTGCTCAGGCTGGGCAGGCCACGCGTATTTTGTGTGGTCGTGTGATCGATGCCATTGCCATAGCGGAAGCTGGCCAGTGCCCCGTTGGGATGCGTCTTCACCAATGTCGCGTAGGCTCCGACTTGCGTGGCTTCACCCAGTGCATTGGGCGCATAGCCAATAGCCGTCCCGTTGGGATACGTCATCTGGTTGGCGTGGCCGTTCGCGTCGTGGGTGTAACCGATGGCAAAGAGTACTCCGTCCAGATTCAGCGTCTCCGAGGTCGGCAAGCGGCGGCGGTTGTACAGCGTCGTCCACACGCTGTTGTCAGCGCTGACCGTTTCCGGCAATCCGTCCGCCGTATAGGTGCTCGATAGGGAAGGGCTGCCGTCGCCAAACGTGGTTGTCGATGGACGATTAAGCAGGTCATAGCCGAAGACAACCTTCTGGGCTTCCAGCACGCTGGCGCGGTCACACGCGGTCGTGCCAGGCAGGGCTTGCCCACTGGCTGACCATGCGACCCGGTTCGCCGTGTTGTAGTCCAGAACCGTCGCGCCGCTTTCCGGTTCTATCGTTTTGCAGAGGCGCTGGTTGGCGTCGTAGACGTAACTGCGTGTGGCGCTGTCGGTCACGGCGTTGTACATGCCACTGCGCGTGATCGACGTGGGCTTGCCGAAGATATCGCGCGCAATCGTGGTCGTTGCGGTCAGCGGTGCGCTGATCGACACCGGCGCCGATTCAACCGGTTCATCGAAGGCTTGGAACGCCGTCGTCGTGACATTCAGGCGCGGATTGGTGACCTGCTTTTGGAATCCATTCAGATAACGGATCATCGTGGTCAGCGTGCCGAGTTCCGAGGCAGCCGAGATATCCGTCACGCGTCCGAGCGCGTCGTACTGGGTCGTGGTGCCGTCAACGGACGTCGTGATGGAAGCAATGCTCGCTTGCGGGTAGGAGACGAAACTTTCATGGCCTTGGGCGTCGTAACGGCGCTGGATCATCCGCGCGGTGCCCGCGAGATTCGCGTTGTCATAGACCCGTGACAGTACCGGCCGCCACAGGGCATCAAAGTAGGTTTCGCTACGCGCCGTGCCGGTGCTGATGACTTGTTTCCAATGACCGGCAGGTAACCCGTACTCATCACTTGTCGCCGGCACCAACGAGAGCGTCGTAGCGTTCCATGCGGTCTCATCGCCGGTGGGATACGTGACCTTGCTCAGGCGGCCGCCCAGATCGTATTCGTACGCCGTTACATACCCTGCGGCATTTGTCAGCGACGTAATCTGGCCAAAATCGTTGACGATTACACTGACGCTGTTGCCATCAGCAAAGGCGACGTTCTGCGGGAGACCCCGCTTGTAGTTGCTGAACGTCGTCGCATGACTGGCGCCATCCGTCTGCGTCCACAACGTGCCATCGGCGTAGTACGCCATCGTGGTGGCGGGCTGGCCGAACTGGCGAGTGCTGGTCAACGTCGCGGTGAGCGAGTCGTAGACGTTGGATTGCATCACGGCACCGCTGCTGCCTTCCGTCACAGTCTGGACCTGATGGAGTACCCAGTGCGCCGTATCGTGATGGTAGAGCGTGGTCTCGCTGCGCGAATACCCCAGGCTACTGGAACGCGTTACCGTGGCGGGATTGGCGAAGACATCAAATGCCGAAACTACCGCAGAGAACGTCGCGCCCTGTTGCGTGATCACACGGCTATTGGACGGAATCAGCAGTTCTCCGCTGGTGTCACAGTAGTAGCAGGGCTTCTTTCCCAACCGCGCCGGATAGGGTTGGCCCGTCGCATCGCGCTGATAGTCGAAGACTTCGCTTTTGACGACGCCCATTGCAGCGTTCAATACCTCGACTGACAGCAATATCCCTTCTTCTGCATCGTACCGATTGCTGAAGGTGTACCGCTTCGAAGATCCATCCGGTTGGGTTGCCGTGATTTGGCGTGTGGTAACACAAGGGAGCGGCGTGCATTCGGAGGTCCAGCTCGCATTATCCGCGCCATAGGCAAACGTCCATACGAAGGGGGTCGCCATGCCGGGACCGCTGATTTCCTTGCGCGTCAGTGCAACCACGTCGGCATATTTGGATTCCAGCGGCGACGTACTATTGCCAACCGACCCGCACGCTTTGGGCACATACGATCGCCCGAGCCGGACCGTTTGAAAGGTGAACGCGCCCACCGCGCCGGAGGGGTGGGTGATCGTTTTCACAACCGGTCCCCCGACCGGAGGGTTGATGTCGACGCAATCTCTCCAACCGGCTGCACCACCCCCCATACCGGCGCCCAGATCAAATTGCCACCGTGTACTGTCCGGCAAGATCGCCTGATATAGGCTGCCGTCCGCCGCGTAGGCGTAGGTCCAGGTTTTCGATACGGTAGTGGCCACGTCTATCGTGGTCGCAGTATCGATGGTTCCCGCCGCATTGTAGGTCAGCGTGATGTCACGCCCGTCGCTGGCGTGGATGGACTGCAACCGCATCGGCTGGGACGGATCATAGGTATAAGTAACATAGTTGCCAAACCGGTCTTCGATGCGTGTTGGAAAAATATACTGCTCCTGACGCGCCAACTCCGATAGCCAGGTAAGTGGGAACGTACCGCCTGTCGCAGAAATAGAACTGGCGTAGACCTTGGCAAACCAATTGAACCAGTACTTTGTACCATCGGGCGACACCACCAGAAAGCCCTCACCGGGAACGCCGTTGGCGGTCGTTGGCAAGCACGAGGCCATCCATTGATCGCTGGTCAGCCAGTGGTAGCCCGCGCCGTCCGAGGGACGGTTGGTGTTGCCCGGCGAAATCACCATCAGGGTCTGGTCACCCTGTCCGGGAATGTAGAGACTGTTGCCATGCCAGTACTGATAACCCTGGAAAGAAAAGGGCAGCGAGCCATCACCACTAACTGGAGGCGGTATCGCCTGTATGGGGTTATTGGTATCCACCGAACAGCGCTGGGCCGGTTGCCCCGGCGTCGACACCGTCCATCCAGACGTAGCGTTACCGGCCGTGTAAGCAAAGGTCCCATGAAGATGCGGAAGATCAAGATCCCAATCATTGAACAAGCCGGCTGCCTTGCCCGTCATCGGTGCGGTTCGATAGTCCACTCGATAGCGGCGCGCAATCCGCACGGGCAACGCCGTGTTGCCGGGCACCTCGACATCGGTGGTGGCAAACTCGGTAACACCCGTGCTCAGACCGGTGTTGTCGCCAAATAACGAAGGGCCCAGCGCGGTAACTGCAGAGCGTTGCCGGATGAACTCGTCCGAATAGTCTTGCGCCGGCGTTATCGCCGCTTTAATGATGGGACGGTCGTCGTCCGGCATTGTCGCCCAGGTTGAAAGATGCAGGGTGCACAACACGACGCCAGTGATCCACGCGAATACCTTTGACATCTATTTGTTTCTCTTTTTGTTACCTAAAGATCGTGTTGCCACTTCGATCGGCGATGCGCACTGTCCGGGCGCCGACGATACCCAAATCCGCCAACCGCTGCCCGCCGCGAACGCTCGATCAGGCGCGAGCGAGCTTAGCAGTGGATGGCTACAATATCTGTTCGCCACGGGTGTTTTTTTGAATCATCGAGTCCACGATGCCCGCAAACGAGGGCATGAACTTTTAAAGGGTATGCGCGGAAAGACGATTGTCTCAGTCATGGACGCACACGCCGCGAATGACGGGCTCACAAATGCTTGGCCACGCCGAGCTGGATAAACAGCGCCGGATAGGAGAACGGCCAGAGAATCATCTGGCGGAACTTCGAGCGCGCCACGTTCTGCAGCGTGTTGTCGGCAACTGCTCCTGCGTTGCTCTACCTCCTGCATCCTGCAGTCGTAAACGGGATGCCACGCGATCAGCGCTCGCAGTACCGTGCGATTGAGGAAGAACCCCGCACCCAAGTAGGCAAAGATCGGCACCCAGCTCGACATCCACGTCACGTGCCGATACCCAACGAACACAAGCAGAAATCCGACCAGACAACCGAAGTAGTACAGCAATGCGCGGCTCATCGGCATGACCGGCGTACCGGTCTGATTTTCCATGTCTGACATGACGAACTTCCTTCCGTTGGCAACAGCGAGCGCAGTCCGATCGCTTGATATTGTTCGGTAGTCTATCGTAAGTGCTGTAGTGCGGAAATAGGCATTGACCTAGCGTGGCGGCATGGTCAAACCCACCCTCCAGCAACGCATCGGCCAGACTCTGCAGCAGCATCGGCAATCCCTGGGCGTCAGTCAGGAAGCCTTCGCCGACATGCTCGGTATGCACCGCACCCAATACGGTGCGATCGAACAGGGACGAAAAGATTGCCAGCTGTCCACGTTGCTGCGCGTGGCCCACGGTATGGACACGAAACTCTGGCAAATCATCCGCCAGATTGAGGAAACCGCGTGACGGCGGCCCTGGCCTGAACGGCGCGACGCAGCGGTCCGCCGATCCGGGATACGCATCTGATGGGATTCAAAGTCAGGTCGCGGATATTCCGTAAAATTGGTTGCTGGTACCGCAGCAACGTTAGGTGTGTCGAGGTCTTTTCCGTAAAAAAATTGATATTAACTTATTGTTTTATATAGTAAGTTTGACGGACTTTTAATCCGTTGGTCGATGGTTCGAATCCATCACGGCCCACCATCAGCATCAAGTTGCTGCTAACTACGAAATGGTTGAAAGCGTCGCTTGCGTAGTTTGTAGCCGCCATCGCGCGCCTACCGGTTTCTCGATCCGGCATGACTCATCTTCACGCTGAGACTATTGGCAAACGTAGTAGTCTGATCGCCTCGAATTTTTCTTGATTGAGGCAAGCGATAACGCGCTGAATATCCGCTCGTGTGTCCATTGCCTTCAATTTTTTGACTGAGTGGACTGTGGTGAAATCAGGCATGAGACGCACTCGCAAAATTCTGATCGGTATTGGCAGCGGCGTAATTTTGCTGGTGGTCGCGGCGTGGATCGTGTTCGCAAACTACGACTGGAATCGCGCCAAACCGTGGCTGGCTGAAACCGTTGCGCACGCGCTTGGCCGCAGTGTGAGCATCGACGGCGATTTGCGCGTGAGTTGGCAGCGTGATCCCGAATTGCGCGGCTGGCGCGCGTGGATTCCGGGGCTCCACGTAACTGCGGCAAACATCACGGTAGGCAATGCCGACTGGGCCAAATCGCGCACATTCGGCACGCTCAACGGCATCGAATTTGATCTCTCGGTATTGCCGTTGCTCGCGCATACCGTGTCGATTCCATTACTGCGTCTGGTTGAGCCTGACGCCCACTTCGAGCGCATGGCCGATGGCCGTGACAACTGGACGATTACCGAGAATGACGACAAGACAGCGTCGTCATGGCATCTCGATCTCGATCGGATCGCGTTCGATAAAGGCGAGTTCACCGTGCTCGATCGGCAGAACACACTCGACGCCAAACTGCATGTCGAAACGCTCAAGGCATCGCTGGCGTTTGATGAAATCGTCGCGCAGCAACAAGCAGCATCACGCCAAGAAGCGATCTTGCGCGTCGGCGCCGATGGCGTGAAAAAACTTGCGGCGCGCGCCGACAAACAACCCGAAACCGCGCGCGCTGATACGGCAGCAGTACAGCGTTATGCTTTCAGCGTGAAAGTTGAAGGAACGTTCAAGGGTTTGCCCGTGCACGGCAATGGCAAGATCGGCGGCGTATTCACATTGAAAAATCCGGATCGTCCGTTTCCCATGCATGCCGATGTGCGCATCGGCGATACGCGCATCGCCTTCGTCGGCACGCTGGTCGATCCGACCGATCTGGATGCGCTGGATCTGCGGCTCTGGTTGTCGGGCAAAAGCCTTGCGCAACTCTACGATATTCTCAAAATAACCTTGCCCGATTCGCCACCATACGCGACCGAAGGACATTTGATCGGGCGCTTCACCGCGCACGACAAAAAGCTGCGATACGAAAAATTTTCGGCGCGCGTCGGCGGCAGCGATCTCGGTGGCGATCTGGTGTACGAAACCAGGTTGCCGCGGCCGTTATTGTCGGGAAAAGTGGATTCCGACCTGCTGCAGTTTCGTGATCTGGCGCCGCTGATCGGCGCCGGCCCGGTGCAGAGCGAGCGGTCGGACAAAGATGCTCCCATCAAACCTGCCGACAAGGTATTGCCGGTGGAGCCGTTCCGCCCCGAGCGCTGGCAAAAGATGGACGCCGACGTGCGCTTTACCGGTGATCGCGTATTTCGCGACGCCGAATTGCCGATCCACAAGGTCGATACGCGCATCGTCATGGACAACGCTGTGTTGTCGCTCGATCCGCTGAAATTCCGGCTGGCGTTTGGCGATGTGACATCGAGTTTGCGCATGGATGGCCGTACCGCACCGATCAAGGCGACGCTGAAATTGAACGCGCGCGGCATGCAGCTCGCGCGCATGATTCCCGTCGCGCAGGCGACCAATACCAAACTAGGCCAAGCCAATGCCGAGGCGAATCTGCAAGCCAGTGGTGATTCGGTCGCGGCGCTGCTCGGTGTGGCCAGTGGCGAGCTGAAATTGGTGCTGGATCGCGGCACGATCAGCAAGGCGCTGGTCGAGACCGCCGGCTTGAATCTGCCGAACATCATCGTCGCCAAATTGTTCGGCGACAAGCAGGTCGATATCAATTGCGCCGCCGCGGATTTTGTCGCGACCGAGGGTGTGCTCGATGCGCGACTATTCCTGATCGATACCGACATCGCCGCGATCGATGTCACCGGCAAGATCAATCTCGCCAGCGAACAGCTCGATCTGACCGTGCATCCAAACAGCAAGGGACTGCGGCTGTTGTCGCTGCGTTCGCCGATTCATGTGCAAGGGCCGTTCAAGCAGCCGGACGTGAGTATCGACAAGGGCGCGCTGATTCTGCGCGGCGCCGGCGCGGTGGCGCTTGGTTTGATCGCCGCACCGGTCGCCGCGTTGTTGCCGCTCACTTCGGCAAACATCGGTGGCGATGACGATAATCGCTGCGCGCCATTGCTAGCACAAATGCAGCACGCCGCGATGGCACCGAACACGCCGAACACACCCAACACGCCAACCAAAAAGAAATAACGGAATGTTGCGTTATGCCACTCCCGCAGATTTCGACGCGATCCTCGCACTGGATGCCGGACCGGTACATTTTCTGAGTGCGCTCGATGCGCTACGACTCGCGCGTCTGCACGGTATCGCCGCGCATCACAAGGTGGTACAGAACGAAGAAAAAATGTCGCGGCATTCCTGCTCGCATTTCGCCAAGAAGTGGATTACGACAGCCCGAACTATCGCTGGTTTGCCGAGCGCTACGACGTGGTCACTTCGATGCGGATTTTGTCTTGAATGTGTTGTTGCCGTGGCTTGGCAGCGGTTGAGAAAAGTCACCGCAACGTTGTTATAACTACACGGCGCGCGAAACCGTTATGCTGAGTATCGCTGCTAGCGCGCGCAGCAAGAATCCATCGAACGATGGCGCGGTGGCGAACGGAGAAACCAGCATGGCCAGCTTGAAACAGCTACGACACGACCTGAGTGCGCGCTCCGCGCATGCGCAAGCCGAGCTCGCACGCACGCAGGCGTTGTGGAGCGGCGCGCCGGGCGAAACTCTGCGTGCGGCGACGCTGATCACCGGTGGATTTACCGCAGGCATGTTGTTCGGCGGCAGTCGCGGCGTGCCGATGAATGCGATCTGGCAGATGCTGGTTTCCAGCGTACCAGCGGTGTTGCAGGAGTTTCTCGAAGCGCGTGCGGCAGCGGCTGCAAACACCGACACGACCTGAAAAACCGCGACATTGCTTACGCCGAAAACTGGTTCAACGTTGTCAAAATCTGTTCGCCGTAACGCTCGAGTTTGCGAACACCGACACCGCTGATCTGGCCGAGATCGCCTTCGTTGCTTGGTCGCTGCTGCGCAATCGCGAGCAAAGTCACGTCATGGAATATCACATAGGCCGGCACGTTTTGTTCGCGCGCGAGTTGCGCGCGCAGGTTGCGCAGCGCTTCCCATAACGCCTGATCCTGACTGCGCAGCGTGCTGCTCGCAGTGCCGTTTTTTTTGCCCTTGCCACCGCGTGTTCGCTCACGTTTTTGTTCGACATCGCGGCGCAGTGCAACTCGTTGCTCGCCCTTCAGCACGGCACGACTCGTCGTGCTCAAACGCAGGCTGCCAAAACCCTGCACATCGACTTCGAGCAAACCGTTCGCGACCATCTGGCGGAAGATGCTGCGCCATTCTTTTTCGCTGAGCTCGGCACCGATGCCGAACGTGCTGAGGTGCTGATGACCGAATTGCCGCACGCGTTCGTTTTCTTCGCCGCGCAAGATCGCGACCACATGCGCCACACCAAATCGTTGCCCGCTGCGATACACGCACGACAACGCCTTTTGCACCGCCAGCGTCGCATCCCAGGTCTCGGCTGGTTCGAGGCAGTTGTCGCAATTGCCGCACGCATCCGCAGCGCTTTGGCCGAACGCGGCGAGCAGGCTTTGGCGCCGGCAACGCACCGATTCGCAAAAGCCGATCAGCGCATCAAGCTTGTGCCGTTCCAGCCGTTTGCGTTCCTCGCTGGCATCGCCATTGGCGATCATCTGGCTCAGCGAAACCACATCGCCGAGGCCATACAACATCCACGCATCGGCCGGTTGGCCGTCACGGCCCGCGCGCCCGGTTTCCTGATAATAACCTTCGATGCTTTTCGGCAAATCCATATGCACGACAAAACGCACATCGGGTTTGTCGATGCCCATGCCGAACGCGATTGTCGCCACCATCACCACGCCGTCTTCGCGCAAAAAACGGCGTTGGTTGATCGCGCGCGCGGCCGCGTCCATCCCGGCGTGATAGGGCAGGGCGTTGCTGCCGTTGTCGCATAACCAAGCCGCAGTCTCGTCGACCTTTTTGCGCGACAAGCAATAGATGATTCCCGCATCGCCCTCGTGCGTCGCGAGAAAATCCTTGAGCTGGCGCCGACCGTTGTCCTTCTGTTGCACGCGATAACGGATGTTCGGTCGATCAAAACTCGCGACGAACTGGCGCGCATCTTCAAGCCCGAGACGTTCGACGATTTCGCGCCGCGTCGGTTCGTCCGCTGTTGCGGTCAGCGCGATGCGCGGCACGTTTGGATAGCGTTCGTGCAGCAGATTCAGCTCGCGATATTCGGGTCGGAAATCATGGCCCCATTGCGACACGCAATGCGCCTCGTCGATCGCGAACAACGCAATCTTCGCCTCGTCCATCAGGGCGAGAAAACGCGACGTCAGCAAACGTTCCGGTGCGACATACAGCAGGTCGAGTTCGCCGCGTCGCAGTTGCTGTTCGACCGCAAACGCGGTCTGCGCATCGAGCGAAGAATTCAGCAAACCCGCGCGCACGCCGAGCTGCGCGAGCGCGTCGACTTGATCCTGCATGAGCGCGATCAGCGGCGAAATCACGATCGCCGTGCCATCGCGCAGCAGCGCCGGAATCTGGTAACACAAGGATTTGCCACCACCCGTCGGCATCAGCACGAGGCTGTCGCCACCGCTGGCCAGATGCTCGACAATCGCCTCCTGCTCGCCGCGAAATTCGGGATATCCAAAGATGTTGCGGAGCGTGTCGCGGGCGCGTGTAGTCATGCTGTCTATGCTAACAAAGCGCGACTGTGTGCAGCAGATTTTTGTCGCAGCTTTAGAGCGTACAACTGCAGCAGCCTTGTTCTGCAAGGCGCAGAAGTTGGGTGCGCCAGTACCGGGACTAGCGTAAAATTGGAGTGTACAAAACCCCGTTGGTGTTGGAGCTGCTGCAGTGAATCTGATCGACGGCAATTGCGATTTTCTGAGACCTCTGGCGGCCAAATACATCTGGTGGAAAACACCGGATGACGCACTGATAACACCGGATCGCGTGATCGCTCAGGTGATGAACATTGGTGATTACGCTGATGTCCAGACCATGATCAAGCAGACTGGTGATGAGGCGCTGCGCGAAGTGCTTGAACATGCCGAAATCGGTCAATTCAGCGAACGCTCGTGGAATTACTGGCATTACCGACTCGGCCTGGCGAGCGCGGGGCAGGTGCCATCGATGCCTGTCCGGAAATTGGCATGAGCGGCGTTTTCAAGCCAAACATGCGGATTCTTCCCGCAGCCCAGCAACGAATATGGCCAGAATTGCGCCGCGCGGGCGAGCTTGGCTTTGCTCTCTACGGCGGGACTGCGATTGCGTTGCGTCTTGGTCATCGGCCTTCGGTTGATTTTGATTTTTTCTCGGAGCAGCCGCTCGATAGAGCGGCAATTCGGGAGGCCTTTCCATTCATGTCGCGAGCTATCGTGCTGCAAGATCAGCGCGATGCCTTGACTGTACTTGTTGCGGATGAGCATGCCGAAAATGAATATGTGAAGCTGTCTTTTTTCGGCACAATTGGTTTTGGTCGTGTAGGTGCGCCAGATATTACTGAGGATGGCGTCTTGCAAGTCGCCTCGCTGGATGACCTGATCGCAACCAAGGTCAAGGTCATACTTCAGCGTGTCGAGGCCAAGGACTATCGCGATATTTCAGCGATGGTCGACGCCGGTGTAAGTCTTGATAAAGGGCTCGCCGCTGCGTGCGAAATGTATGGCGTCAACTTTCAACCGAGCGAGAGTCTGAAGGCCATGGTGTATTTCGAGGGGGGCGATTTGAACACCCTTACAACGGAAGAAAAAATCAGTATCGTCACAGCGGTGAGCGCGGTTCGCGACCTGCCGAAGGTAACAATTTTGTCGCGCCGACTCGCGGCGTAAGTAGAAAAAATCGCCCGCCTGCCATGAGGCATTGGCGACAGGGTGTGCAAAAAAATCCCGGCATAAGCCGGGATTTTCGAAGCTCTGAATCGCGCTGAACTTACTGCAAATGCGCTTCGAGAAACCACAGCGACTTGTCGAGTTCACGCGAGATCGCAGTGAACAGATCCGCGGTGTCGGCGTCCCCTTCCTTATCCGCCGTGTCGATCGCGGCGCGCGTGTTGGCGCCGAGCAGGGCGAAACGATCGGCGAGCAGCGCGACGATCTTCATGCCGTCATAGCTGTCGTGCGGCAGCTCGGGCAGACGCGAGTTGCGCGCGGCGAGGCGTGCCGTTCCCATCGCTACACCGCCTAGCGCGGTGACGCGCTCCGCGATCGTGTCGACCTGTTCTTCGATGCCTTCGGCGAGGCTGTCGAACAGCTCGTGCAGCGCGATGAAGTACGGGCCTTTGACGTTCCAGTGCGCCTGCTTCACTTGGCTGTAAAGATCGGCGGTATCAGCGAGTTGCTGGTTGAGCAAGGCGATCATGCGCTCACGCAGTTTCAGCTTGAGATCGATGCGCGTCGGATTGCTCGATTTGTTGTTGGTCGTGGTGGTGGTCTTGTTGATCTTGCTCATCGCGGTTCCTGCAGGTTCGGGCGGAGGTGATCGCCATTATACTGCAGCATCTTGTGAAGAAAAAATCGATAGGCTCAATGCGTTTGCTACAACCCGTGAATCACGACTCGCGCACGTTGAATTCATGCCGTGTGGCCGCGGATCGACTCTTCGTTTCAACCGTCTTGTTGCGACCGATATCCGCGTGAATTCATCCGGCACTACCACCGATCCATTGAACCCGCTGCGCGCCAACTTGCGCGAAACCTTGCTGGTCGATCGGCTGCGCCTGAAGCGTGAACTGGATCGTCTCGCGGCGCAGGCTGCGCCGAAACCGCAGGCACTGTCCGCGCTGAGTCAACGCATCGCGCAGGCGCGTGCAAAATATGCGCAGCGACTAAAAAATCGCCCCGTCATCCAGCTCGATGACAGCCTGCCGATCACGGCCAAGGCCGATCTCATCGTCGAACTGATTCGCAAACATCAGGTGCTCGTGATCGCCGGCGAAACCGGTTCGGGCAAGACCACGCAATTGCCGAAACTGTGCCTCGCCGCCGGGCGCGGCAAGGATGGCCTGATCGGTTGCACGCAGCCGCGCCGCATCGCTGCGCGCAGCGTCGCGCGACGTGTCGCCGACGAGCTTGGTACGCCACTCGGCACGACGGTCGGTTATCAAGTTCGGTTCAACGAACAAGTCGGCGAAAACGCATTGATCAAGTTCATGACCGACGGCATTCTGCTTGCTGAAACGCAGGGCGATGTCTGGCTCAACGCTTACGACACGCTGATTATCGACGAGGCGCACGAGCGCAGCCTCAACATCGATTTTCTGCTCGGTTATCTCAAGCGCCTGCTCGCGAAACGGCGAGATCTCAAGCTGATCGTGACCTCGGCAACGATCGATACCGCGCGCTTCGCCGAATTTTTCGACGGTGCGCCGGTGCTCGATATCGAAGGTCGCGGTTATCCGGTCGAGGTGCGTTATCGGCCGTGGGAAGATGCCGCTGGCGAGCGTGTCGAGCGCAGTCAGGTCGATGCGATCAATGCTGCGGTGGATGAAATCACGCAGACGGATGGTCTCGGCGACATTCTGGTTTTTCTCGCGGGCGAACGCGAAATTCGTGAGACGCATCTCGCGCTGGAGAAACGCAAATATCGCGAGACCGAAGTGCTGCCGTTGTATGCGCGCCTGTCCGGCAACGATCAGGATCGCGTGTTCAAGCCCGGGCCGAAACGGCGCATCGTGCTTGCGACCAACGTCGCTGAAACCTCGCTGACGGTACCGCGCATTCGCTACGTGATCGATCCCGGCACGGCGCGCGTGAAGCGTTACAGCCAGCGCAATCAGATTGAGCGGCTGCATATCGAACCGATCTCGCAGGCGGCGGCGGATCAGCGCAAGGGCCGTTGCGGGCGCATCGCCGCTGGTGTGTGTGTGCGGCTGTATGGCGAGGACGATTTTTCGCAACGCGCGCGTTACACCGATCCGGAAATCATGCGTACCTCGCTGGCCGGCGTGATCCTGCGCATGCTGAGTTTGCGGCTTGGCGAAGTCGAGCAGTTTCCGTTCGTCGAGGCGCCGCCGGAACGCGCGATTGCCGACGGTTATCGCAAGCTCGGCGAGATCGGCGCGATCGATGCGCAACGCAAGATTACCGAGCTCGGCAAGACCATCGCCAAATTGCCGGTGGACGTCGCACTCGGGCGCATGCTGCTCGAAGCGCACGACAAAAACGCGCTGCGCGAGCTGCAGGTTCTGGCGGCGTTTCTGAGCACGCAGGATCCGCGCGAACGCCCGAGCGACGCGCGTGCGTTGGCCGATGCGGCGCACGCCGAATTCGTCGACAAGCAGTCGGATTTTGTCGGCGTGCTGCAGTTGTGGAATGCGTACCAAACCGCGCACGAAGATCTCACTCAATCGCGCTTGTGTGATTGGTGTCAGACGCGTTTTCTGTCGTATCTGCGCATGCGCGAGTGGCGCGAACTACATCGGCAATTGCTGTTGATCACGCAAGAACTAAGCTGGTCGCAAAACACCGAGGCCGCGAGTTTCGAGGCCGTGCATCGTTGCCTGTTGTCGGGCTGGCCGACGCAAGTGGCGCGTCGCGACGAGCGCGGTTCATACGACGGCGCGCGTCAACGCAAGTACCAGATTTTTCCGGGTTCGGCCTTGGCGAAACACGGTCCGGCGTGGTTGCTCACGGGACAAATTCTTGATACGCAGCGTGTGTATGCGCTGAACAACGCGCGCATCGAGCCGCTATGGATCGAGCAGCAATGTGCGCACCTGCTCAAGCGCAGTTGGCGTGATCCGTACTGGTCGCGCAAGCAAGGCGCCGTGATGGCGTTCGAGCAGGTGACGCTGTTCGGGCTGACGCTGGTCGAACGGCGTGCAGTGCGTTATGCGAAACAGAATCCGCACGAGGCGCGCGAAGTATTTATCCGCGAGGCGCTGGTGCCCGGCGAGATCGATTGTCGCGCCGATTTCGTGCGCACCAACACACGCGTGCTGCACGAAGCGCACGAGCTCGAAGCCAAGCAACGCCGCCAAGGCATGCTGCGCGGCGACGACGAACTCTGCGCATTCTTCGAGCCGAAACTGCCGGCCGATGTTTGCACCGCGGCGGCGCTTGATGCGTGGTACAAGCAGGCGAATCCGGCAGTGCAGGCGGCCATGCGCTGGTCGCTGGATGATGTGCTGGTGGCGACGGCCGGCATCGGTGCGGGTGCGTTTCCCGCCACGCTGGAATTCGCAGGAACATCGCTCAAGCTCGAATACCGGTTTGTGCCAGGCGATGCGGCGGACGGCGTGTCCTTGCAGCTGCCGCTGGCCTTGCTGAATGCGGTCGATGCCACACGTATCGAATGGCTGGTGCCGGGTTTGCTCGCCGAAAAAGTGACCGAGCTCATTCGCGGTTTGCCGAAGGCGATTCGTCGCAATTTTGTGCCGGCACCGGATTTCGCGCGCGCGTTTTGCGAAGCGCAATCAGGCGCTGCCACGCCAGCGGCACCGCGCCCGCTGACGCAGGTGCTCGCGGCATTTCTGCAGCGTGCCACGGGTGTTGCGATTACGCCGGACAGTTTCGATGAGGCGGCGCTGGATGCACATTTGCGCATGAACCTGCGCGTGTTCGACGAGCACGGCAAAACGGTGGCGCAAGGCCGCAATTTGCTTGAGCTGCAACGTGAATTCGCCGCCGCCGCGCGCGCTGCATTTTCGCGCCGCACCGACACCGCGATCACGCGCGAGCATGTCAGCGAATTCGATATGGACGAGATTCCCGAAACGCTCGGCGAGGCCGGTGGTTTGCAGGCGTTTCCGGCGCTGGTCGATCTTGGCGAGACGGTCGCCTTGCGTGTGTTCGAGAGTTTTGCCGAGGCGGCGATGCAGCATCGTCGCGGCGTGCAACGTTTGCTGCGTCGTGGCCTGGCGGATCGCATCAAACAAGCGCGGCGACAATTGCCGTTGAGTCCGGCGCTGGGCCTAAAATATGCCGCACTCGGCAGCATTGAGCATCTGCGTGAGGATCTGATCGAGGCCGCATTTTTGAGTTGTTGTGCCGAGGCCGACCTCAGCGTGCGCACGCGCGTGGCGTTCGAGCATTTGCAGCATGATGTCGGGCGCGCAATTTTCCCTACCGCAGTTGCTCGATTGAAACTTGGCGAAGCCGTGATCGCCGCGTATATCGAATTGCTGCCTTGGCTGGAGCCACCGCTGCTGGGTTTTGCGCGCGCGAATTACGATGATTTGCGCGAGCAGCTTGCCGAACTTTTGCATTCGGGATTTTT
>JAYVTP010000472.1:0-1505 GCA_043788685.1 Pseudolysobacter sp.
GCCGCATTTCGTGTCACGGAATCGGCGCAGCTCGAATTGGTCGAGCAAGGTTTCGATGCGCGCATTGAGTTCTGCGACGTCGTAGATCAGACCAAAAAACCGCAAGTTCTGATACACCGTCATATTGCCCGGTAGCGGCGCGTATACCGCCGCGAAGTTGGTGCGCGCGAGCGCTCGACTGCGTTGTTGCGCCAGCGCGATGCCTTCGATCACGATTTCGCCAGCGCTCGGCTCCAGCACACCGAGAATCATGTTGATCGTCGTGGTTTTGCCAGCACCGTTCGGCCCGAGCAAACCGACGATTTCATTGCGCCGCACATCGAAGGAAACGCTATCGACGGCAATCGTCGCGCTGTATTGCTTGCGCAGATCGCGTACCGAAAGAATGACATCGGGATCGGCTATGGCATTGATTTTCGCTTCGTGCACACTCATTCCGTTAGCATGTCGGGTTTGATTCGGGGTGTGGCTTGCGCGACTGGCAGATTCACTATCCGCCCGTCACAAGTATGCCGGATCACCGAGCGTTTCCTGGAATTTTTTTCATGCCGTTGCGTTCTCTCACCGCCCCTGCTCGCGCCCAGATCCGACGCTGGGTGATCAGCGCATTTCCGCGCGATCCGAGTCTCGGTCTGACTTATGACGAGCCGCTGGGCGATCCCGGTTTGTTCGGTCCGCAAAGCGTTACGTGGAAAATCCATGCCGACTTTCCGGGCATGCTTTCGGGCGGTCTGTGCGCGCTGATGCTGCAGACGCTACACCCGCTCGCTTTGGCTGGCGTTTGGGATCATTCGAATTTCCGCACCGATCTGGTCGGACGCCTGCGCCGCACCACGGCCTTTGTCGCCGGCACCACGTATGCAGCGCGCGCACCGGCCGAAGCCTTGATCGCGAAGGTGCAAAAGATCCATGGACACGTGCATGGCACCGCACCCGACGGACGTGTTTATTCGGCGGACGATCCCACGCTGCTGACGTGGGTGCATGTCACCGAGGCATACGGATTTCTCGAAGGCTATCGGCGTTACAGCCACGCGCGTTTGCCGCTGTCGGCGGTGGATCGCTATTACGACGAAACGCGACGTGTGGCCGAAGCGCTCGGTGCGCGCCATGTGCCGGCATCACATAGCGAGGTCATGGATTATTTCCGCGATACGCAGACCGCACTCGAGTTCAGCGAGCGCTCGCGCATCGTGTTGGATATCCTCACCCGCATCCGCCTGCCGGTGCCGGCAGCGGGCGTGACACGCAATCTGTTTCTCGGCGCCGGTGCGGTGCTGTTGCCGGACTGGGCCAGAGTTCTGTTGCGCGAAAGCGCAATCCAGCGTGCGCAAGCGCGGGTCGCCGCGACGACATTGTGGAGCATCGCGCCGCTGTTCCGCGCCGCGCTCGACGATGGCATTGCCGCACGCGCGTGTCGCCGGCTTGGCATTGCAGCGGACGCGCTGTATCGCTGGCCGTGAATACAAACCCAAACGACCCAGTGGACTCGAAAGCAAGATCGC
>JAYVTP010000473.1:0-2080 GCA_043788685.1 Pseudolysobacter sp.
GATCAGTTTCACCAAGCCTTTGGCGATGGCGCCGCTGAACTGCTTGACGATCCGCTCGCGCAATACGCCGCCCTCGCTGAGTACTTCACGCACCATCAATCGCGGCAGCCACGGGTGCGCTGCGATATTGCGCATATGCCCTTCAAGAAAAGCCAGCAGCGCGGCGCGCGGGCTTTTGCTCGGCGCTTGCAGCGGTGCGGTCGAGATGGCGACAAATGGCGCGATACGCTCATTCAGCAAGGCCTCGACCATGGCGTCCTTGCTGCCGAAATAATAATGCAGCAACGCCGGCGTGACGCCTGCTTGCATGGCGATGGCACGCAACGGCGTGGCGATGACGCCGCGCTCGGCAAATAGCGCGATAGCAACGTCAAGCACCAGCGTACGCATGTCGACATCCGTCGACTGTAGCGGCCGACCGGGGCGGCGTGACCTGCGTTTTGGCGTGGGTTCTGGCATCCGCAAAATTCTAATTAAATATTTAATTAAATACAATGAACGCGCAACCGCGTCTGTTCGACGCTGAACATCGTGCTCCCAGAAGCATATCTGCCGGGGTTGCTCAGGACTGATCCGCATGCATTCGTGTTAGGCAGCAGCCACAGGCTGGATTGATCGAGACCAACCAATATTCATCGCCGCGCCGAGGCGAACTCCAGGGATCGTCGATAAAAAACATCCACCACGGCTGAGACTTGTGCCGCCTTGGCGACTCTTTTTCATTGCTCGTATTCAAAGTCGGCAAGCGCCACGCGTGGTATTGCCGCCTTTTGTTGTCCACCCGCAGCAAACCCGAGGAGCCAATCATGAGCACGACCACCGCCGACAAACTCGCCACCACGATACGCCCACAACAATGGTATGGCTGGACGCCGGACCTGCCAGACAAGCGTGACAGCCTTTACCGTAAGTTGTACAA
Source organism: Pseudolysobacter sp. (assembly GCA_043788685.1). Lineage (GTDB taxonomy): Bacteria > Pseudomonadota > Gammaproteobacteria > Xanthomonadales > Rhodanobacteraceae > Pseudolysobacter. The sequence continues at coordinate 920 of JAYVTP010000473.1, forward strand.
AATCCCGGCCAACTTGCCGGCCAAGGTCGATCTGCGTGCACAATGTTCGCCGGTCGAAGATCAAGGCCAGCTCGGCAGTTGTACGGCCAATGCGCTGGTCGGCGCGCTGGAGTTTCTCGAACTCAAGCAAGGCCAAGCGCTGCTGAATCTGAGCCGGCTATTTGTGTATTACAACGAACGTGTCATCGAGCACACGGTTGCTCAGGACTCCGGCGCCATGCTGCGCGACGGCATCAAGTCGCTGGCGAAGCTGGGCACGTGCCCGGAACCCGCGTGGCCGTATGTCATCGGCACATTCAAGAACAAGCCAACGCCACCCTGCTACAAGGCCGCCAAAGCACATCGGATCAGCACCTACCAGCGCATCGAAACCGTTGATGAAATGCGCGCGTGCCTCGCCGATGGATTCCCGTTCGTGTTCGGTTTCACTGTCTACGAAAGTTTTGAATCCTCGGCGGTTGCCAAAAGTGGCGTGCTGAATCTTCCGAAAAAGACCGAAAAAATGGTCGGCGGTCATGCGGTCTGCGCGGTCGGTTACGACGATGCGAAAAAACGTTTCATCGTGCGCAATTCGTGGGGCGCCGACTGGGGCATGAAAGGGTATTTCACGATCCCGTATGCGTATTTGTCGGACCGAAATTATTCGGACGATTTCTGGACGATACAACAATAGCTTCGGTTCTGGCGCCGCGTATCGATACGACTATCTTGTTTGCAATCGTCGAATTTTCGAACACCCAACATCGTCCTTCTGCACGTGCGAATGCACTCAGCCGCATCCATCGACTGGGTACATTTGCGTGCCTGCCGTGATTTCAAATAGCGCGTGGATAGCCCTGGCAAAAAATGCTGTTTGCCTTCATCCTCAGCTAGCTTGCGGGCACTGCGCAAACGTAAAAACTCGCAAATTCGGCCCTTGCACGCTGGTTGCTGCAGACACGGTTGATATAGTCGGAATTCCTGGCGGCGCTGTCACGCTGCTGCCCGCCACCACCGGGGAATTTGTGTATGTCGCGTACTTTGATCGTCCATCTGCTGTTGTGTCAGTTGTTGTTTATTGGCGCGCCTGCCTTCGCGCAGGATCAAGCCAAGGACAAGGAGGCGGACACAGCACACGCCGATGGCAAATCGGATGCGAAGAAAAAAGAAGAGCTCATTCCG
>JAYVTP010000474.1:0-3136 GCA_043788685.1 Pseudolysobacter sp.
GCGGCGATGCGTGCGACTTGGTCGGCGGACTGGTCGGCGCTCGAAGACGGATTGGTCGACGCGCGCAATCTGTTTGTCGTGGGTCGCGGCTTGGGGCTAGCTGCCGCGCAGGAAGCCGCGCTCAAGTTCAAGGAAACTTCCGGGCTGCACGCCGAGGCTTTCAGCGCCGCAGAAGTGAAGCACGGGCCGATGGCGATTGTCGGGCCGGGGTTTCCGGTTTTGTTTTTCGTGCAGCCCGACGACACCTGGGAAGGCACGCTGGAACTCGCACGCGAATTTCGCGAACGCGGCGCGAGCGTGTGGATTGCCGCACCGGGTGAAACGTCGTTGCCGAATGTCTTGCCGGTTGCCGAAACACTGCATCCCGCATGCACGCCTCTCATCACGATCAGTCGCTTCTACCGCGCGGCGAATGCGATCGCATTACGTCGCGGCCGCAATCCCGATGTGCCGCCGCATCTGCGCAAGGTGACGGAGACGGTGTGATGATTATCGCGTTGCTGAATGGTCAGGTGTTGTTCGATCGCGAGATCGAATCCGACCTCGTCGTATTGATCGAGAACGACACGATCATCGCCATCACCGATGTCGACGACAAACGCATATCAACAGCCCAGCAACACGATCTCGGCGGGCGTTATCTGCTGCCGGGATTCATCGATTGCCAGGTCAACGGCGGTGGCGGCGTGTTGTTCAACGATGCGCCGCATGTCGATGGTCTGCGCTGCATCGCCGCCGCGCATCGGCGCTTCGGCACCACCGGTTTGTTGCCGACCTTGATCAGTGACGATACCGCCGTGATGCGCGCGGCGATCGACGCCACCGGTGCGGCGATTACGCAAGGTGTGCCGGGCATTCTCGGCATCCATCTCGAAGGCCCGTATCTTTCGCCCGAGCGCAAGGGCGTGCATAACCCGGCAAAATTCCAAATGCCTGATTCGTCCGATATCGACTTGGTGTGCTCGCTTAAAAATGGTCGCACCCTGCTGACGCTGGCACCCGAACAAGTTGCGCCGGAGGTGCTGCATGAGTTGCTGAGGCGTGGTGTCATCGTCGCCGCCGGACACACCGCCGCCGACTACGCACAAACGCGCGCCGCACTCGATGCGGGACTGCGCGGCTTCACTCATCTGTTCAACGCGATGACGCCGCTCGGCAGTCGTGAACCCGGCGTTGTTGGTGCCGCGCTTGAGGACAAAAACAGTTGGTGCGGATTGATCGTCGATGGTCATCACGTGCATGCGGCGACCTTGCGCATCGCGATTGCCGCGAAGGCCCGCGGCAAGATGTTTCTCGTCACCGACGCGATGCCGCCGGTCGGCTCGGACGATCCACTATTTTATCTCGACGGCGAAGCCATCACCTGTCGCGACGGCATCTGCGCGACCGCGCAAGGCACACTCGCGGGTTCTGCTTTGGACATGGCGACCGCGTTGCGCAACACGATCGAGATGCTCGGCATTCCGCTCGCCGAAGCCGCCCGCATGGCCTCGACCTATCCGGCCGAATTCCTCGGATTGCAGCAATCGCACGGTCGCATCGCGGCGGGTTATCGCGCTGATCTGGTCGTGCTCGATGACGATCTGAGCGTGCATCAAACCTGGATTGCCGGCGCCCAGTAAATCCATCGCGGCCGAGCGAGGACGCGCGGTGCTGTTCGCTTTCTTCCTTCAGCGAAAACTGCGCGTTACCGATGCCTTCGGCAAAACCGCCGAGTTCCGATGCTGCCAGCGCGCCGGCCTTGCCACCGGTGGCCGCGACACCTTGGCGCGCTGCGTGCCAGTTTGCATTGAGATTTTGTCGAGCCGCATCCAATCGTCTAGCCGCATAGAGTTTGTTCGCCAGCCTTATCGCGCCGATATGCACGCAATGAAGCTGGCGATTTTTCGGTCTGATTCGCGAGCAATGGATGGCAGGTTCGGATGTAACGATTCATCCACAGGCAATATCAATGCAGCTATGATCAAACCTGCGTAATAATCTCCGCCTACGCAATGAAGGAATCCGTCATGACCCATTTTGATCTCACTCCACCCACCGATGCGCAGTGCCGCGAGTTGAGCGCCGGGCTCAGCAGTGACGAACGTCGCGTATTGCTCGAACACGGCACCGAAGCTGCCTTCTGCGGCATGTTTCTGGATAACAAAAAGGACGGCGTCTACACCTGCCGGCTGTGTGCGCTGCCGTTATTCCGCTCGAATGCGAAGTTCGATTCAGGCACCGGCTGGCCGAGTTTTTTCGAGCCGTTCGATGTGGCCCATATCCGTACCATCCGCGATGCGAGCTATGGCATGGTGCGCACTGAAATCGTCTGCGCGCGCTGCGGCAGTCATCTCGGTCACGTATTTCCCGACGGACCGCCGCCGACTGGCGAACGGCATTGCCTGAATTCGGTATCGCTCGGATTTACCGCGCACGGCGAACCGTTGCCGGATGTGCTGCATCGTGGTGGCGCCGAGGCGTTGCCCGCCGCTTGAGTGCGATTGGCGATGAGTTGAAACAGGCGGCTTGAAACGGAAAATCCGCGAGCAGGTTGCCTTGCTCGCGGATGTCAGTTCGATCGATCAGTGGTTCAGGCGGACGCAGAATCCGGCAAGTCGGCGTTGTGGTACACGTCCTGCACATCATCGAGTTCTTCGAGCCATTCGAGCAGATCGTGCAAGGTCTCGGCGACGTCGCCGCTGACCGCAACACGGTTGGCCGGACGCATCACGACATCGACGCGCAACGGTTTGAGTCCCGCCGCCGTGAGTGCTTTTTTCACAGCTTCGAAATTTTCCTGCGTGCACAACACCAGGCTCTGGCCCCCTTCGGCCTGCACGTCGTCGGCGCCGGCTTCAAGCGCGGCCTCGAGCACTTTTTCCTCGGCTGCGGGCGTGGCGGTATCGAACACCAGTTCGCCGACTTTGGCAAACTGGAACGCCACCGAACCGGTCGTGCCGAGATTGCCGCCGTTCTTGGTCAGCGCGTGGCGCACATCGGCAACCGTGCGTGTCGGATTATCGGTCATGCAATCGATGATCAGCGCAACACCGGACGGGCCGTAACCTTCGTAGCGCAGCTCCTGCATATTGTCCGCGCCATCAGCACCGGAACCGCGCTTGATCGCGCGCTCGATGGTGTCCTTGGTCATGTT
>JAYVTP010000475.1:0-2751 GCA_043788685.1 Pseudolysobacter sp.
AGATCAGCAGCGGCAGACGATGGTGTGGTCGGTGAGTTCGACAATGCTGTGCCCGTGGCCCCTGAATCTGCTCGCGATCATAACGCAATGGCGTGGCAATCAGAATGACCTGCGCGGCATGGGGCAAACGAGTCTATCGGCGCGGCCATCGCCGCGCCGATAATTGCTGCTGCGGTCAGGCCGCGCTGGCCTTCGCATTGAACTGTTCCTGCTCGGTCGAACCGTGCAACGCCGACAGCGATGACGTGCCGCCATTGATCACTTCGTTGACCAGATCGAAATAACCGGTGCCGACCTCGCGCTGATGTTTTGCGGCGGTATAGCCGCGCGATTCGGCGGCGAATTCGGCTTCCTGCAACTCGACATAGGCCGCCATCTGGCGCTCCTTGTAACCCTGCGCGAGATTCCACATCGAATAGTTCAGCGCGTGGAAACCGGCGAGTGTGATGAATTGGAATTTGTAGCCCATCGCGCCGAGGTCTTTCTGGAAACTCGCGATCGTGGCCTCATCCAGGTTCTTCTTCCAGTTGAAGCTCGGCGAACAGTTGTACGCGAGCAACTTGCCCGGAAACCTGGCGTGGATCGCATCGGCGAACTGCTTGGCCTGCGCCAGCGAGGGCGTTGAGGTTTCGCACCAGATCAGGTCGGCAAACGGTGCGTAGGCGAGGCCGCGCGAAATCGCCTGCTCGATGCCTTCACGCGCTTCGTAAAACCCTTCGACGGTGCGCTTGCCGTTGCAGAACGGGCGATCGTTTTCATCTACATCCGAGGTCAGCAACGCAGCGCCCATCGCGTCGGTGCGCGCGACGATGATCGTCGGCACGCCGGCAATATCGGCGGCCAGACGCGCGGCGATGAGTTTCTGTACCGCTTCCTGCGTCGGCACCAGCACCTTGCCGCCCATGTGGCCGCACTTTTTCGCCGAGGCCAGTTGATCTTCGAAATGCACGCCGGCAGCGCCGACCTCGATCATGTGTTTCATGAGTTCGTGCGCGTTTAGCACGCCGCCGAAACCGGCTTCGGCGTCGGCCACGATCGGTACCAGCCAGTCGATTTCGTCCTTGCCTTCGGCGTGATAAATCTGATCGGCGCGCGTGAGAGTTTGATTGATCTTGCGCACCACATTCGGCACGGAATCGACCGGATACAGCGATTGATCGGGATACATTTCACCGGCGGTATTCGCGTCGGCCGCCACTTGCCAGCCGGACAGATAAATCGCCTTGAGGCCGGCCTTGACCTGCTGCATCGCCTGATTGCCGGTCAGCGCGCCGAGCGCGTTGACATAACTTTCTTCATGCAGCGAACGCCACAACCGTTCGGCGCCACGGCGCGCGAGCGAGTGTTCGATCTGCACAGTGCCGCGCAGGCGCACCACTTCTTCAGCGGTGTACGGGCGTTTGATGCCGGCCCAGCGGGAATTGTTCGACCATTCCAGTTTCAGTTGGTCGGCGGTGGGGAGCGTCGTTTTCATTGCCAGAACCTCTCAAGTTTTCGGGGTGACTACCAGCGGATTTCCGTACATTCCGATTTCATTGTTGTGTGGCCTCCGTGTGTTGTTACCAGATCAGCCGCGCTCCGCGCCGCTGCAATTGCAATGCTTTCAGGCGAGGCGTTCGTACGCCGGCAACGTGAGAAAATCGGCGAGGCGCGTGGCGCGCGTGAGTTCGCCAAACAAGGCCGCGGCCTCGACGATACGCGCGCGCCCCGGAATCGCGAGCGGCGCGAGTTCGCTACTAACGTCGGCCAGCAGCGCATCGAACAGGACAAAATCCAGCGGTGTGCCATCGTCGAGTTTGAGCTCACCGTGATGCAGCCATTGCCACAATTGCGCGCGCGAAATCTCGGCGGTCGCGGCATCTTCCATGAGGTTGTGGATCGGCACGCAACCAAGCCCGTCGAGCCACGCCGCGAGATAACGCACGCCGACGTCGATGTTGTTGCGCACGCCGACGCGCGTGATGCCGCCGAGCGACGGCGCGATGAGTTGATCGCGCTCGACATGCACATCGTTGCGTTTCACCCCGAGCTGATTCGGCGTCGGCATATGTGCATTGAAAATTTCCATCGCCAGTGGAATCAGGCCCGGATGCGCCACCCATGTGCCATCGTGACCGGCCGTGACTTCGCGCAACTTGTCGGCGCGTACGCGCGCCATCGCGGCTTTATTAGCCGCTGCATCGCCGCTGATCGGAATCTGCGCCGCCATGCCGCCCATCGCGAACGCACCACGACGATGGCACGTCTGGATCAGCAGCTCGGAATAATTCTTGAGAAACGGCACGGTCATGTTGACCTGGCCGCGCTCCGGCAAGACACGATCGCGCTGTGCGCGAAAGGTTTTCAGGTAACTGAAAATGTAATCCCAGCGTCCGCAATTCAGGCCGGCGATGCGGCCCTTCAATGCGTGCAGGATTTCGTGCATCTCGAACACCGCAGGCAGCGTTTCGATCAGCACCGTCACCTTCATCGTACCAATCGCCAGGCCCAGACGCACCTCGGCGAATGCCATCACCTCATCCCACAATGCGGCTTCCTGGTGGCTTTGCAGTTTCGGCAAATAGAAGAACGGGCCGCGTTCGCGTGCGGCGAGGGCTTGGGCATTGTGGAAAGAGTACAGACCAAAATCGAACAGGCTGGCGGACATCGGCACGCCATCCACCGACACGTGTTTCTCCAGCAGGTGCCAGCCGCGCGGGCGCACAATCAACGTGGCGATGTGTTCGTTGAGTTTGTATTCGCGACCCTCGG
>JAYVTP010000476.1:0-8245 GCA_043788685.1 Pseudolysobacter sp.
CGATGCTTCGAATTCAAAGTCGTAAGGAAAGGCCATCAGCCAGTGAATTGCGATACGCGAGCGCCGCCGGAACGATGCCCGCAAAAACTCCGCCTGCGGTCACCAGCGCGATCAATAACAGCTCGCGCGAGGTCGGCGTATTCAAGCTGATCAGGATACCGTAATGCGATTCGATCGGACCTTGCGCGAACGCCAATGCCAGATATGAAAATGCGATGCCCAATACGATGCCAAGCACGGTTAGCAACGCCGCTTCGAGCACGAGCAAGCCGAAGATCACACGCGGGCGCGCGCCGACCGAACGCAGGATCGCCATTTCGCGGCGGCGTTCGTTGAGCGTGGTCACGATTGCGGTCAGCATGCCGAGCAAACCAGCGATCACTACCAAGGCGCTGACGATCAACAACGCACTTTCTGCAGTGCCGACCAGCCCCCACAATTCCTGCAATGCGATGCCCGGCAGGATCGCCAGCAGCGGTTCGGCGCGGTAGTCGTTGATCTGGCGTTGCAAGCCGAACGTGGCGACCTTGGATTTGAGTCCGAGCAAAAATGCGGTGATGGTTTTTGGCGTGAGATCCATTTTTTTCGCGTCTTCGGCCGAGATCGTCTGGCCCGGTACACGCGCGCCGGATTGCCAGTCGATATGGATTGCCTCGATCGCCTGCAGGCTGATCAGCACGCTCGCATCCATCGGCGTGCCGGTACGCGCGAGGATGCCAGCGATGCGAAACGGCTTGTCCTTGTGCTCGACAAAACTCACTGCGCCGGTGCCGTGCGCAACCACGATTTGCTGATTCAGTGCGTAACCAAGTTTGGCCGCGACTTCGGCGCCGATTACCGCGTCGTAGACATCGTCGAACGGCTTGCCGGAATCGAATACCAATTCGTGACGCGCGCCGTAGTGATAATGCGCGAAAAATTCCGGCGTGGTGCCGACCACACGAAAACCCTTGTGCGAATCGCCGAGCGAAATCGGCACCGACCACGCCACTTGCGGCGACGCGCTGATTTCCTGATAACTCTGCCACGACACTTTGTTAGTGGCGTCGCCGATGTGGAAAATCGAATACAACAAAAGATTGACCGCACCGGAACGTGCGCCGACGATCAGGTCGGTGCCGGAAATCGTGCTCGCAAAACTGTCACGCGCCTGACTGCGAATTTTTTCCACACCGAGCAGCAGCGTCACACTCACGGCGATTGTGAGCACGGTGAGCAGCGCCGCGAAACGGCGATTGAGCAGACTTTTGCAGGCGAGCGGAAGCAGGGTCACGCTGTAGTGGCCTTCGCAAAAATGCCAGCGCGATTGATCGCTGCGAGTTGGAGTGTGCGCGAAAACAATGGCGCGAGGCCGAGATCGTGGCTGACGAAAATCAGCGTGGTGTCGACTCTTGTACATTCCTCGAACAGCAGTTTCAGAAACGATACGCGCGTATCGCTATCGAGCGCGGAAGTGGGTTCGTCGGCGATCAGGATTTCCGGCGCGCCGATCAGCGCGCGCGCCACCGCAACTCGTTGTTGCTGCCCGACGCTGAGTTCGCTGGCCGAGCGTCGATTTAATGCGGTCGCATCCAGGCCGAGTTCGCGCAGCAAGCGTGTCGCTTCGTCCTGCAACGAACCACCGTTCACCTGGGCGCGTTTTGCGCGGGTCGGCGAAAAACGGCAGGGCAAGGTGATATTTTCGATCAGGCTCAGATACGGCAGCAGATTGAACATCTGGAACACAAAACCGATGTGGTCGGCACGGAAACGGTCACGCGCCGCACCCGACAATTTTTCCAGCGATTCACCCAATACCTCGGTGCTGCCGTACTGCGCAATCAGTACGCCACCGAGCAGCCCGAGCAGGGTACTTTTGCCGCTGCCGCTTGGGCCTTGCAGGAACAGGCGCTCGCCGCGAGCGACGTGCATTAGCGGGATGTCCAGCACATCGCGACCACGCGGCCACGCGAACCGCAGATCGCGCAGGGTGATGATGGAATCGGCGGCAGGGTTTTCGGTCATCGCGCTAGCCTACGGGGTTTGCGGGGATTTTGTCGCAGCGATTGCAGACGTCGTGTTTGCCACAGTACCAACGACAATCGGCATCGGTACGGGCAGTAGTCAAGCTGTCAACGCATATGTTATATTATAACTATAACGTTGTGCCGGAGATCTTCTTGCAACCATCGCAATCACCCAAGCCACCGGGAAAATTGATCCGTCTCGCCGATCGTCTTGGCGCGTCTGCGGCGTTTTTGTGTGCACTGCATTGTGCAGCATTGCCGTTTGTGCTCGCATTGTTGCCAGCGCTGGGCCTGACGTTTCTCGCCGATCATGGTTTCGAGCACGCGTTCATTGCATTCGCCACGGTGCTGGCATCGGTCACGTTGGTTATCGGCTATCGCCGCCATCACGTTTTTCGCGCGTTCTGGTTTCTGCTGCCAGGCCTGGTTTTGTTGTGGACCGGCTCTGCGCTCGATGGCCATGCCGGCAGTTCGATACATGCCTTGTTGGTGGCGACCGGCGGCACGCTCGTGACGATTGCGCACTTGATTAATCTGCGTCTCACTCATGTGCAGATGCATGTACACGATTCGTTCTGCGCGCACTAAAGCGGCGTTGCAGTAGCCGCGTGATTTCTACAGATATCCGCTCCGAATCGACAGCGCGCTGGCGCGAGTGATTGTGTAACGGCGCCGCCCTTGCCTAGTATGCAGTTCCTTATCCGCCGCTGGCGAGTCAAGACATGAGTACGCCGCATTCGCACGATGACGATGACGATGACGATCATCGGCATGCATTGCACGCAGCGCATGCAATAAAAGATCACGCCATAAAAGATCTGGCGTCGACCTCACGCAACGAATCCCGCCTGCTGCTGGCATTCGCACTCACGCTGATCACCTTGCTGCTCGAAGCCGGTGGCGGTTGGTGGTCGGGTTCGCTGGCGTTGATTGCCGATGCCGGCCACATGCTGGTGGATGCGTTGGCGTTGTTGCTGGCCTGGGCCGGCGCGCATTTTTCGCGACGTCCGCCCGATGCACGCCGCAGCTTCGGTTACGCGCGCCTCGAAGTGCTGGCCGCTTACAGCAATGCGCTGATCCAGTTCTTGCTGGTGGCGTGGATCGTCACCGAAGCCGGCATGCGCCTGTTCACGCCCGAGCCGATTCTTTCGGGCGTGATGTTCTGGATCGCACTGGCCGGGCTTGTCGTCAATGCGCTGGTGTTGCGTGTGCTGCATGTCGGATCTCATGAGCATGGCGATCATGGTCACGCGCATGGCGATGAAGATCTCAACATGCGCAGCGCCAATCTGCATGTGCTCGGTGATTTGCTCGGGTCGCTCGGCGCGGTGGTCGCAGCGTTGCTGATCCGCTATTTCGGCTGGCTGCAGGCGGACCCGATTCTGTCGGTGCTGGTATCGCTGCTGATCCTGCGCGGCGCGTGGCGTTTGCTGCAACGGTCGGGACATATTCTGCTCGAAGGCACGCCGGATGGCATCGACCACGCACAAGTCACGGCGACGCTGCTGAAGGATGTCGCCGGCGTGCAGGACGTGCATCATTTGCACTTGTGGCAACTCGTCGGCGGCGCCTACATGGCGACCTTGCATGTGCGGCTTGCGACCAGTACCCACGACAAACAAGTAGATAGCGACCAGGTGCTGTGCGACATCAAGCAGCTCTTGCACGAGCGTTACCAGATTCGCCACGCCACCGTGCAGATCGAGCTGAAGGCTTGCCCCGATATCCAGTGTCACGACTGAACGTTGCCGACAGATGCAACATCGCGCATGCAATATCGCCGTCATCGGCGGCGGCACGGCGGGTGCGGCAAGCGCGTTATTTCTCGCACGCGCCGGCCATCGTATTACGCTGTTCGAGCGCGTCGATAATCCGACCGCGGTAGGCGCGGGTATTCTTCTGCAACCGGCCGGAATGCGGGTTTTGCAGGCGCTGGGATTACTTGATGAAACTCTCGCCCACGGCGCGCGCAATGATCGTTTATTCGGCACCAATGCACATGGCCGCACCGTGCTGGATGTGCGGTATCGTGATTGGGATACGCAGCAGTTTGGCCTCGGCCTGCATCGCGGCACGCTGTTTTCGGTGTTGTGGCAGGCGGTGCTGGCGGCGCATATCGAAGTGTGCGTGGCGACCGCAGTGACGCGTCTGCAGCAGCACCTCGACCGCGTGGAGGTGTTCAGCGACGACACTCCGCTGGGCGAATTCGATGGCGTCGTGATTGCCGACGGCACACGTTCATCGCTGCGCGCATCGCTGTCGATTCCACAGACCGTGACGCCGTATCCGTGGGGCGCATTGTGGGCGATTATTCCCGATGACGGCGTGACTACAAGCACATTGCGCCAGTGGTTTCGGCACGCCGGACAAATGCTCGGACTGATGTCCACGGGTTTTGCCTATCAACAAAAAAATCAGCCGGTAATCAGCCTGTTCTGGAGCCTGCGCGCGGATCGTTTGGCGCACTGGCGCAGTGAAGGTTTGCAGGTGTGGAAAGACGAAGTGCTGGCGCTCGCGCCGATCGAATCGGTGCTTGCGCACATCCGTTCACCCGAGCAACTGACGTTTGCGAGTTATGCGGATGTACGCATGCGCCACTGGCACGATAGGCGTGTGGTGTGCATCGGCGATTGTGCGCATGCGACCAGTCCGCAACTCGGGCAAGGCGCTAATCTCGCGCTGGTCGATGCTGCGGTTTTGGCGCAGTGCATGGCGGCGCCAGACGACATCCCGGCAGCGCTCGCAATCTACTCGCAGAAACGCTGCGCGCATCTGCGTTATTACCAGACCGCGAGCAAATGGCTGACGCCGTTTTTTCAATCCGATTCGCGTTTCGCGAGCGGCTTGCGTGATGCATTGCTCGGACCGATCTGTCGTGTGCCAATCGCGAAATATCATATGGCAAAAACTCTCAGCGGCACCAAGACCGGCTGGCTGTTCGGCGATTTGCCGAATGAAAATCGTGACCGAGGACGCTTGGGCTGATCGTCGCGTCGCGCTATCCTCTGCTACTGACTGGGGAGTCCGAATATGCCATCCACTTATCGTGCGTGTAGGTCGAGCCTGTTGTTGATGCTTGTGCTTGGCGGTTGCCAAACGAGCGCGCGCATGACGCCACCGTCGAGCTACGATCTGATCGTTCGCCACGGCACGATTTACGATGGCAGTGGATTGCCCGGACGCATCGCCGATGTCGCCGTGCGCGGCGACCGCATCGTTGCGATCGGCGACTTGCATGCAGCCCGAGCCGCGCGCGAAATCGACGCGGCAGGTCTCGCAGTCGCGCCGGGTTTCATCAACATGTTGTCGTGGGCGACGGATACCCTCATCGCCGATGGACGATCGTCATCGGACCTAAAGCAGGGCGTCACGCTGGAAGTATTCGGCGAAGGCTGGTCGTACGGTCCGTTGACGGATTCCATGAAGGCTGACATGAAAAAGGAGCAGGGCGATATCAAATATGACATCACCTGGACCACGCTCGGCGAATACCTCGAATTCCTGCAACGAAAGGGCGTGTCGACCAATGTTGCGTCGTTCGTCGGCGCAACGACGGTGCGCCAGAATGTGCTCGGTGATGCCAATCGCGCGCCGTCGGCGGACGAGTTGCGACACATGCAGAATCTCGTGCGCGAGGCGATGCAGCAAGGCGCGCTCGGGGTCGGCTCGGCGCTGATCTATGCGCCCGGCACCTATGCGACGACGGCCGAATTGACCGCGCTCGCCACGGCCGCGGTGGAGTCGGGCGGCGGTTACATTTCGCATATGCGCAGCGAGGGTGATCGACTGCTCGAAGGCATCGATGAACTCATCGGTATCGCGCGCGCCAGCGGCGGCCACGCCGAGATTTACCACATGAAAGCTGCGGGTCGCGACAACTGGTCGAAGATGCCGCAAGCGATCGCACGCATCGCGTCGGCGCGCGCGCAAGGCGTGTCGGTCAGCGCGAACATGTACGCCTACACCGCGGGCGGCACCGGCCTCAATGCGTGCATGGATACGGCGCTGCAGGAAGGCGGCATGGACGCGTGGATCGAGCGCCTGAAACAGCCGCAGATTCGCGCGCGTGTCGTCGCCGAAATGCGCCGCCCCGGCAACGGTTGGGAAAATATCTGCTACGCCACGGGTGGCCCGGATCGTATCCTGTTGAACGGCTTCAACAGCGAAAAACTCAAGCCGCTGACCGGCAAGACTTTGGCGCAGGTTGCAGCGATACGCGGCACGTCAGCGGAAGATGCGGCGGTCGATCTGATCATTGAGGATCACTCGCGCATCGACACGATTTTTTTCATCATGTCCGAGGAAAACGTCAAGCTCGGACTGAGCCAGTCCTGGGTCAGTCTCGGTTCGGACGAAGGCTCGTACGCGCCCGAAGGTGTGCTCGCCAAACTGCAGCCGCATCCGCGTGCTTACGGCAACGTCGCGCGCTTCCTCGGCCGTTATGTGCGCGATGAACACGTGGCGACTTTGTCCGATGCGATCCGCCGGCTTTCGGCCTTGCCCGCGGAGAATTTCAAACTCAAGGATCGCGGCCATCTCGCGCCGGATTATTTCGCCGATATCGTGGTGTTCGATCCGACCGCGATCGCCGATCATGCGACCTACGAGGCGCCGCAGCAATTCGCCAGCGGCGTGCGCGATGTCCTCGTCAACGGCGTGCAGGTATTGCACAACGGCGAACATACCGGCGCGATGCCGGGGCGTGTCGTGCGCGGCCCGGGTTATGTCGTACCCGTTGCACACTGACCATCTTCATTCTTATGCGATTTGCGTTTTCCGCGAAAGAGAAGTAGCCATGAAATCCGCTCGTATCGCGATCTGCGTCGCCAATTTGTTGCTGGTTTCGGTGTTATTCGCCAACGACGCGACATTCGCGCAAATCGCGACGCTGCTCGATCCACACAAGACGCAGACCGTACCGACCGCTACTGCCGTGCCGAACCTATCGCCGAAGCCGAGCGAGGCGCCGCTGACAACGCTGGCCGTAATCACGCCGGCACCGCTGATCGTGCCCGCGCCGCTCGCCTAATTCATCAATGGCGTGGTGCGCGCTTAGATGACCAAAGATGGTATCGCCGGTATCACGGTGGCCGTGGTCGATCGCAACAGTGATCTGCTGCTGCGCGGTTATGGCAATGCTGCGTTCGATCCACCGCGCGATGTTTATCCCGCATCGACACTGTTCCGCATCGGTTCGATTTCCAAGACCTTCACCTACATCGCGACCATTCAGTTGATTGAGCAAGGCAAGCTGCAGCTTGCTGCGCCGGTCAACAATTATCTGCCCGACAAATTGAAGCTCCTTGATGATAGCCACATGCCGGTCAAGCTCTGGCATTTGCTCAGCCACACCGCCGGTTTCGAGGACAGCGCGCTCGGTCATCTGTTCAAGAAATCGAGCAACGATGTGCTGAGTCTCGACGATTACCTCGTGCGCTATCGTCCGCAGAGCGTAGGCGAGCCCGAAACGCATGCAGAATATTCGAATTATTCGGTTGCGCTGCTCGGCGCGATCGTCGCGCATGTCTCCGGTGAGCCATTCGAGGCGTATGTCGAGCAGCACATCCTTGCGCCGCTCGGCATGCAGCACACCACGTTTCGTGAACCGTTGCCGGCGAGCGATGCACGCCATGTCGATGCGGCGCTGGCCAAGGCATGGTCGAGTGGATTTCGTCGCGCTGCCGGCGGATTCAAGGCCGAGCCGTTCGAATACATTTCGGCGCTCAGTCCGGCTGGCGGCGGATCGAGCACGGCGGCCGATATGGCGCGTTACATGCGCATGCTTTTGAACGGCGGCAGCCTTGATGGCAAGACGATTTTGCCAGCCGCGAGTTTCGAGGAACTTGGCAAGATTACCTATCGCAACGGCGACAAGGTCGGCGGCATTGCGCACGGATTTTTCCGCATTCCGTATGGCCGTTACGAAAGCCTCGAACACGGCGGCGCGACCTTGTATTTCCTGTCGGACATAGTGGTCTTGCCAGACGCCGGAGTTGCGATATTCGTGTCGATAAACACCGATACCGGGCGCGAGTTCGCGACCACGTTGCCGCGCCTGATCTTCGAGCATTTTCTGACTGATGCGCATCTCGCGTCGCTGCTGCCTATCGCCAAGCACTTGAACAGTTTTCGGCAAACAAACTGCCGTATTTTGGCAATTGGGTTGCACGTTTTTGCCAAGCAATTGACCAATGGTCAACCGGCTGCCTATTTTTGGCAGGTTCTCGGCGTACTCGCCC
>JAYVTP010000477.1:0-2308 GCA_043788685.1 Pseudolysobacter sp.
TCGCCACGGCGAGCACCCACGACAATGGCGATATCGACAAGGTCAACGGCAGCATCCATGTCGATGCCGGCCAGACCGCGGGCAAACTCAGTACGGTCAACGGCAGCATCCATGTCGCCGATGGCGCTCATGTGAGCAGCGCCGCGACGGTCAACGGCGCGGTCGATATCGGCGCGCAAATTGATCTCGACACCGTCGAAACAGTCAACGGTGGCATCGTGATCGGCGAACAGACCAAGGTCCGCAAAACGATCGAGGCGGTGAACGGTTCGATCTCGCTGGGGCAAGGCAGCGATGTCGTCGGCCGCGTATCCAACGTCAACGGCGGCATCGAGCTGAAAGGCGCGCATGTCGGCGGCGGCATCGAAACGGTTTCCGGCGGCGTGACCATCGGCGCCGACAGCCGGCTCGAAGGTGGCTTGCTCGTGAAAAAGCCGAGCGGCGGCTGGTTCAATTTCGGCATCGAGAAAAAGCCGCGCATCGTGATCGGCCCGCATGCCCAAGTGCAAGGTGGCCTGACGTTCAACCGCGAAGCCGAGCTGTACGTGAGCACCTCAGCCAGTGTCGACAAGATCGACGGCGCTACGGCGGTGACGTTCTCCGGTGATTCGCCCGCCGATTGAAAAGCCGGTGGCAACGCGGATCAACTCCCCGCGCTGCCGACTGCGCAATGGACGTTTCATCGCAAACAAACCCATCTGCGCTGCCGCTGCAAAGCGTAGCGCCGCGCGGCAAATCGGCATAGGCCAACAGTCACGCTAGCCCTGACACGATCCACTCCCTACAATCGGGCGCTTGGTCACGATTAAAGGGAAATACCGATGCGCCGTTTGATACTCGCCAGTACTTGCGCGCTGCTGCTGAGCGCGTGTCAGCAACAAGTCGCAAACGCGCCACAAGCCGACGCCACCCCGACAAAATCTGCGGCGGAATCCGCGCATGTATTCGTACCGGAAATCGCCGCTGGCGATTTTATCGCGCACGTAAAAACGCTGGCCTCGGATGAATTCGGCGGTCGCAAACCCGGCAGCAAGGGTGAGGAACTGACCATCGCGTATCTGCAGCAGCAGTTCGAGCGCCTCGGCCTGAAGCCCGGCAACGGCGCCAGTTTCTTCCAGGATGTGCCGATGACTGAGACCGTCTTGCTCGATCCGGACAAGGTCGCGTTGCACGTGAAAACCGATGCAGGCGAGCAAAGTTTTGCGTATCGCACCGATGCCATCGTCGGCACGTTGCAAGGCATTCCTGAGGCCACCGTCACCGATAGCGACATCGTATTCGTCGGCTACGGCGTGATCGCGCCGGAATACCAATGGAACGATTACGCCGGTCTGGATGTGAAAGGCAAAACCGTGATCGTGCTGGTCAACGATCCGGGTTGGGGCAACAAGGATCCGACGTTGTTCAAAGGCCTGACCATGACTTATTACGGCCGCTGGACGTACAAATACGAAGAGGCCGCGCGCCAAGGTGCGGCCGCCGCGCTGATCGTGCACGACACCGATGCCGCGGCGTATCCGTGGGAGGTGGTGGTGAACAGCTGGGCCGGGCCGCATCTCGCGTTGCCTGTGAGCGTCGATGCCGATCCGCGCCTGCCGATCGCCGGCTGGCTCACCACGCCGGCGGCGCAACGCCTGTTCAGCAACGCCGGGCTGAACTTCGATGACCTCAAGCGCAGTGCGGACATTCGCGGTTTCAAGGCGACCGCATTGAAAGCGAAACTGTCGGTGTCGTTGAAGAGCAATATCCGCAACACCACGTCGAAAAACGTGCTCGCGCTGCTGCCCGGCAGCACGCGTCCCGACGAAGCCATCGTATACACCGCGCATTGGGATCACCTCGGCACCAGCTTCACCGGCACCGATCGCGTCTACAACGGCGCCATCGACAACGCCACCGGCGTCGCCGGTTTGCTGGAAATTGCCGAGACGTTTGCGCATCAGGAGCCGAAACCCGAACGCTCGGTATTGTTCGCCGCCGTGACCTTGGAAGAGTCCGGCTTGCTCGGCTCGCAATACCTCGCCGCGCATCCGACCATTCCGCTCAACAAGACCGTCGCCAACATCAACATGGATGCGCTGCCGGTGATGGGCCGCTCGCACAATTTCACCGTCGTGGGTTTCGGCAACTCCGAGATGGATCAGTATTTGAAAGATGCAGCGGGCGCGCAGAACCGCGTTGTGGTGGGTGAATACGAGCCGGAGAAAGGGTATTTCTACCGCTCCGACCAGCTCAATTTCGCCAAGAAAGGCGTGCCGGTGTTGTACGCGCATGCCGGCTTCGATCTGGTCGACGGCGGCGAAGCCGC
>JAYVTP010000478.1:0-7460 GCA_043788685.1 Pseudolysobacter sp.
TGTAGAATCTTGTCGCTCTGGTACATCGCTACCACCGAACTTTTCTCGCGTTTAGCTTACTCCAGCTCATTCGGTTTGAACGAATACCCTCGCCGCTTCCAACCCGAGGCGATGCCCATGTCGTAACCCTAGACAAGCACAACTACCACGGCGTCCTCGCTGGAAATGTTCGAGTCGGCTTTTGCCATCTGCGGCGCGATGCGCTTGGCCATCGCATCGTCGTCGGTCAGCGGCGCATCCAATCGCAGCGACGATTGCAAGGAGTGCGAAGCACTGCCGCCGTTTTTGGAGAACTGCATGCGCCCGACTTGCGCCGTCATCACGTGGGGCTGACTCGATAGCGTCTGGTACAGCGCTAGCATGTCTGCGAAGGGCTGGGTTTGCGCAAATCGACTTGCTACTGCGGGCGCGCTCAGGGCGATGGCAGCGATCAGCGCCACCACGACAATATGCCCGCGCCACATGATGCGAAACGTCACAGGGCGGGATATGCGCTCGACACGCTCCACATACGAACCCACCGCAAGATCGTGCAGGGATTGCCGTGTGCGACGATTGAACACGTAGAGATAGAGGATGACTAATGATCCGCCAAATACGACGAGGGCCGACAGACAGCCCAGCGGACTCGACATCGCCGACGCTGGATCAATCGGCAGGCCATTGGCAAAGAACGGGATACCCAGCACAGCGTAGCGCAGCAGCGAACGCGGCACTGACAGCAATTGATCGTGGGCATCCACCACGCGCACGCCCAGCCAGCGTTTGCCGGGCGTCTGTCCACTACCGATGCGACTATTGCAGACACCGAAATAGGCCAGCGCGCTTGCAAAACCAATCAGCTTTGCATACGCACCGATGCTGGCTAACGTATCGAAAAACAGCGCACCGAGAATCATGCCGACGATGCCGAGCACAATCCCGTCGACAACAAAGGCGAGAATACGGCGCCAGAAACCTGCGATCTCCCGATCGGGCGACCATTCCTCACGCAAAGTGTCCAAAACTTCTCCCTGTAGTCATCGCATCTTGCCGCAAGAATGGTTGCAGGGCGAGGTGCGCTGCGGCAAATTTGTATTTGAGTCGTTCGAAAAAAAACGCGGTTAGAGTTTGAATTCGCCGCGCATATCGGGCGCACGTGGCGGCCAGCGCGGGCACAGCAGTTGCACCACTTCCATCAATTCAAAGAAAACTTCCAATGAATTATCCGATTCAATAAAAACGTATGGTTTCCCACCCTCAACCACCGCCACGATATTGCGCGCGCTGGTCTTCGGCATCAGTTTCATACTCGCCTCATCTGAAAGGAAATCGTCGGAATCGATTCAGACGGCTGCTGCATTACGATGCAACCCGCCAGCATCCTGCAGGCGCTGGTGCAACGAGCCCGCACTCAGATCAAAACCGTTAGGCCAAGCCAATGCCCCGGCTTCGACGAAGTGACGCGCAAAGAATGCGGGATCAGCGAGCGGTGCCGTCATTTCCGTTGCGGCGAGGATAAACGGAGCGAAATCGTATACGCCCCACGCACCATCGGAGAAGCGCAACAGCAATTGCGTGCCTGCTTTCGGCTCGATGGCGATCAGCTTAATCATTGTCTGCTCGGGCGATGATGATCGGCATGGCTTACATGTTCCTGCGATACTCGCCGCCGACTTCGTACAAAGCATGGCTGATCTGCCCGAGCGAGTTGTACTTCACCGCTTCCATCAACTGCTCGAACACGTTCTTGCGCTCGCGCGCCGTGGTCTGCAACGTACGCAAACTTTCCGGTGCCAGCGAGTTACGCGACTCGCCGTAGGTTTTGACGTTGACGATCTGCGCGCCCTTCTCTTCTTCCGTGCTGCGGATCAATTCGATCTCGGTGACGATGTCGCCGCCGTGATCTTTCGGCAGGAAAGTATTGACGCCGACCAGCGGCAGGCTGCCGTCGTGTTTCTTGTGTTCGTAGTACATCGATTCTTCCTGAATCTTGCCGCGCTGGTACATCGTGTCCATCGCGCCGAGCACACCGCCGCGCTCGCTGATCGCCTCGAACTCCTTGTACACGGCCTCTTCGACGATGTCGGTGAGAGCCTCGACGATAAAGCTGCCCTGCCACGGGTTCTCGTTGAAGTTGAGGCCGAGTTCCTTGTTGATGATCATCTGGATCGCCACGGCGCGGCGCACGCTTTCTTCGGTCGGCGTGGTGATGGCTTCGTCGTAGGCGTTGGTGTGCAGGCTGTTGCAGTTGTCGAACAGCGCGTACAGCGCCTGCAACGTCGTGCGGATATCGTTGAACTGGATTTCCTGCGCGTGCAGCGATCGGCCGCTGGTCTGGATGTGGTATTTCATCATCTGGCTGCGCGCGTCGGCACCGTAACGCTCGCGCATCGCACGCGCCCAGATGCGTCGCGCGACTCTGCCAATCACGGTGTATTCCGGATCCATGCCGTTGCTGAAAAAGAAGCTGAGATTCGGCGCGAAATCGTCGATCTTCATGCCACGCGCGAGGTAATACTCGACGATCGTGAAGCCGTTGCTGAGCGTGAAGGCAAGCTGCGAAATCGGGTTCGCACCCGCCTCGGCAATGTGATATCCGCTGATCGATACGGAATAGAAATTGCGCACCGCGTGATCGACGAAATACTGCTGGATATCGCCCATCATGCGCAGCGCGAATTCCGTGCTGAAGATGCAGGTGTTCTGCGCCTGATCCTCCTTCAGAATATCGGCCTGCACGGTGCCGCGCACCTTGGTCAGCGTGTCGGCCTTGATACGCGCATACGTGTCGGCATCCACCACTTCCGTGCCCGATACGCCGAGCAAACCGAGGCCAAGGCCATCGCTACCGGCGGGCATCGCGCCTTCATAACGCGGGCGGGTTTTGCCGGCGAACAAGGCTTCGATTTTTGCGTGCGCTTCATCCCAGCGCTGGGCATCGGCTCGCAGATATTTTTCGACCTGCTGATCGATCGCCGTGTTCATGAACATCGCGAGGATGATCGGCGCGGGGCCGTTGATCGTCATCGATACGGAGGTGGTCGGCGCGCACAGATCGAACCCTGAATAGAGTTTTTTCATGTCGTCCAGCGTCGGAATATTCACGCCGGAGTTGCCGATCTTGCCGTAGATGTCCGGGCGGATGGCGGGGTCTTCGCCGTACAGCGTGACCGAATCGAACGCGGTCGAAAGGCGCGCCGCAGGCAAGCCCTGACTCAAATAATGAAAGCGCCGATTGGTGCGCTCGGGCGTGCCCTCGCCCGCGAACATACGGATCGGATCTTCACCGACACGCCGATACGGAAACACGCCGCCGGTGTACGGATACGCGCCCGGCAGATTTTCCTTGAGCAGGAACTTGAGCAGATCGCCCCAATCGCGATAGGTCGGTGCGGCGATTTTCGGAATTTTCTGGTGCGACAACGACACGCGATAATTTTCGCCGCGCACCGGCTTGCCGCGCACGCTGTATTCGTATTCTTCATTGGTGATCGACTTGAGCCGTTGCGGCCATTCGCGCAACAGCGCGATCGAATCGGCATCGAGCGTTTTCACCGCATCCTGATAACGCTGGCGCAAGGTCAGCAGGCTGCGATCTTCAATGCCCACGAGGTTGGATGGATCATACCAATCCAGCGCTTTCGGCAAATGGGCATCACCAATATCCTGGAGCGACTGCCAATAACTCTGCGCGCGACTCGCGGCATCGGCTTGGCGTTCGGCATCGGTATTGATCGCGCGGCCGCCTTCGGCGATCTCGGCGAGATAACGCACACGCGCGCCGGGAATCAGCACGGTCGCGCGCGGCTCCTTGAGCACGATGTTGCCGGCGGGCGTCCATTTGTCGGCAGGCAGTTTGAGTTTTTCGCGCAGCAGCCGACACAGGTTGTCGAACATCCACGTAATGCCCGGATCGTTGAACTGGCTGGCGATGGTCGGATAGACCGGCACTTGCTCGTCGGTGAGCTGGAACGCGACACGGTTGCGTTTCCACTGCTTGCGCACGTCGCGCAACGCATCCTCGGCGCCACGCTTGTCGTATTTATTCAGCACGACGAGCTCGGCGAAATCCAGCATGTCGATTTTTTCGAGCTGCGATGCCGCGCCGTAATCGCTGGTCATCACGTACATCGGGAAATCAACGAGATCGACGATCTCCGAATCCGACTGGCCGATGCCGGCGGTTTCGACGATCACCAGATCGTAGGCCTGACCGCGCAGGAAACTGATGCATTCCTTGAGCACGATATTGGTCGCGACATGCTGGCGACGTGTCGCCATCGAGCGCATGAACACGCGCGAACTGCGCAGCGAATTGAGACGAATGCGATCGCCAAGCAAGGCACCGCCGCTGCGTCGACGCGTCGGATCGACCGCGAGCACGGCGATGCGTATTTGTGGAAAATGTTGCAAAAAGCGATTGACCAATTCGTCCACCACCGACGACTTGCCCGCGCCACCGGTGCCGGTGATGCCGACCACCGGCGTCTGCGCGCCGGCGAGCTGCCACTGTTTGCGCAAGTGCGCGAGTTCGGTTTCGCTGTAGGCGCCTTCCTCGATCGCCGAAAGCATGTGGCCGATCGAGATTTCATCGTCGATATGCGGCTGCGACGTCGGCTGCAATGCGCCGCTGTCCGCGCGATGCGCCACCGCCCAGCCCGGCCGTTTTTCCGCTGCCGTGCGCGTGCGCCGCACGAGATCTTCGATCATCGCGACCAGACCCATGTGCATGCCATCGTTCGGATGATAAATGCGCTCGACGCCGTACTTGTGCAGCTCGGCGATTTCCTCGGGCGTGATCGTGCCGCCGCCGCCGCCGAACACACGCACGTGCCCGGCACCACGCTCCTTAAGCATGTCGACCATGTACTTGAAATATTCGTTGTGACCGCCTTGATAGGAGCTCAGCGCAATCGCGTCGGCATCTTCCTGCAGTGCGGCGCGCACGACGTCTTCGACGCTGCGGTTATGGCCAAGATGGATTACCTCGCCGCCCTGCGCCTGGATCAAACGACGCATGATGTTGATCGCGGCATCGTGGCCGTCGAACAGGCTGGCCGCGGTGACGAAACGCAACGGCGCGGCTTCGGCGGAAAGATCCTTGACCGCTAATTGCTTGATGGGCGTGCTCACGATAACTCCAGGCAATCACACAGAGAATGCAATTGTACTCCGTTGCGTCGGGGCGTTTGAATGGAGCCGCGAAACGCAACAGACCTAACTGATTGTCTGATTTTTAACGCTGCTTTTTTTCGCTCGTCATACCAGCGCAGGCTGGGATCCATCTTGATCTGACACGAAAGTCAAAATGGATCCCAGCCTGCGCTGGGATGACGGCAATTTTTGAAGTATTCGAATTGAAAAGTGTCTTCGCGCAACCTCAATTCGGCGGCATAATTGCGATCGAATTGTCGTAGTTGATGTCCTGCACGGTGTGCGTAGTTTTTCCCATCGCCGAGCCGTCGGATTCCATGTGGATGACACGACCGCTGCTGTCGCTGACCCAGATTTTTGCGTTCGATGTGCTTTTGATGCCCATGATCGACATGGTCGTAGTGTAGGAATAGGTTTTGGCTTTTTCGCTGTTGATGCTGTCCTCGCCGAGGAACTTGGCGTCGCTCATGTTTTTCTCCGCCTCGGCCATCGCCGCTGGCGTAAACTGGCCGATCATGCGGCTCATGTCCATCGGCATTTTTTGCCAATTGCCGTCGTGCTTCATCCAACTGCCTTCGGGAATAACTATGATTTCGTTGCGCTCGCTCACGACATGAAAATGATCCGGCATGATGATGTCGACTGAACTTTTCATGGTCTTGCCATCGGACGTATTGACACCGACGGTATGAAATTTGCCGCCGGGTTTGGCCATCTGGTGCATCGCCGCGCTGATGTCCGCGCGCGCATCGGCGGCGTGAATATTCTGCGCCGCACCGGCGATCAACAACACACTTATTACGCCCAACATTGGTTTACGCATTGCTTTCCCTCCAGAGATTAGTTGCGAAAAGTTTTGCCGCGATGCGTAAGATAACTCATGACAAATTTTTTTTGTGCAACTCTCGATGCAGCGATGCATCAACCGCTATTGCGCAAACCCGCCGCAAGACCGTTGATGGTGAGGTGAATCGCGGTTTTCGCCGACTCATCGGCGCGGCCTGCGCGATAACGTTTGAGCAACTCCACCTGCAGGTGATTGAGTGGATCGAGATACGGAAAACGGTTACGGATCGAGTTGGCCAGCCCGGGTTGATCGGCGAGCAAATCGCTCATCTCGGTGATCGCCATGAGATGCTTGATCGTCAGTGCCATCTCGGTCTTGATGCTACCGAAAATGTTCGTGCGCAGATCGGCATCGATGCACAACTCGGCATAACGCGATGCCACGGCAAGATCGGTCTTGGCCAGCACCATGCGCATGTTGGAAAGAATGGTGCGGAAAAACGGCCAGCGCTTATGCATCTCGCGCAACAATGGCAAACCTTCGGGATTCTGCGCCAGCCACGCTTGCACCGCCGAGCCAAAACCGTACCACCCTGGCAACAACAAGCGACACTGGCCCCACGAAAATCCCCACGGAATCGCGCGCAAATCCTCGATGCGCGGCGAGCCGCTGCGCGATGCCGGGCGACTGCCGATATTCAATTCGGCGATCTCGGCAATCGGCGTGGTCGCACGAAAATATTCGGCGAAATTCGGCGTGTCGTAGACGAGTTTTCGGTACGCCAAATACGCGTGTTGCGACAGCGCTTCGACCGCATTGCGATAGTCAGCGGTTTCGACATCTTCGACCGGCGCGAGACTCGTCAACAAAGTCGCCGCAGCCAGACTTTCGAGATTGCGTCGGCCTTGTTCGGGATCGGAATACTTGCTGCGGATGATCTCGCCCTGCTCGGTGACGCGTATCGCGCCGTTCACGCTGCCCGGTGCTTGCGCGAGAATCGCCTCATAACTCGAACCGCCGCCGCGCCCGACCGCGCCGCCACGGCCGTGAAACAAGCGCATGCGAATTTTCTGCGTATTGCACAACTGCATGAGCCGCTGCTGCGCCTGGTACAACACCCAGTTCGCGGTGAGATAACCGCCGTCTTTATTGCTGTCGGAATAGCCAAGCATGATTTCCTGCGCATCGTCACGCGAACGTAGCCAGTCGCGATACAACGGGTGTGCGAACGCCTCCGCCATGATCGTGTCGCACGCGTGCAAGTCGGAAATCGTTTCGAACAGCGGAATGATGTCGATCGCGAGCTGCGGCTGCGCACCGGGCTTGAGCAAGCCGACTTCTTTCGCGAGCAGACCGACTTCGAGCAAATCCGACAACGATGCAGCCTTCGAAATCACGTAGTGCGGCAAAGCCTCCGCGCCGTATCGCGCATGAATCGACGCGGCCACGCGCAGGATCGCGAGCTCGGATAACGTGCGTTCGCTGTATTCGATATGCGGTGACGACAACGGTCGTGCGCTGCGCAATTCGTCGGTCA
>JAYVTP010000479.1:0-7960 GCA_043788685.1 Pseudolysobacter sp.
CGGGCAATCCGGTTTTCACCGTGGTGCGTTATTCGCCCTCCGGTGTGGTCGACAGCACATTCGGTTTTGGCGGTTACGCGGGTATTGCCGAAACCAGCGGTGGCGAAGCCAAGGCGTCTGCGATCACGATCGATAACAACGGTGCGATTGTCGTCGCGGGTTCGATCGCGAGCCTGACCTATCCGACAGGTGCGTTCGCCGTCGCCCGATTGCTGGCCTCAGGTGCGCCTGATCCTAGCTTCAACAGCGGCAATCTCGCAGTGGTCGAATTCGCCAACGGCGGTATGGCAAATGCGGTAGCGGTGGATGCATCAAACCGCCCGATTCTTGCCGGCTACGCTTTGCCGACCGGTGCGACCTCTGCGCTGATGACCTTGGCGCGATTCACCAGCGCTGGTGCCCTCGACACGAGTTTCGGCAGCGCCGGTGTCGCCAGCCCGCCGTTGAATGGATGCACCGATGCGAGTGCTACCGGAATCAAGCTTGATGCCAGCGGGCGCGCATTTGTCAGCGGTACGTGCAAGACCACGCAGAACGTTTTGGTCCTCGCGCACTACAATGTCAATGGCACGCTGGACAAGGCTTTCGCGCCGAGCGGTTATGAAACCGAACTGTTCGGAAATTACGCGAGTGCGTCGGCGCTGCTGCTCGACGGCAAGGGCCGTCCGGTGGTGGTCGGACAGCGCCTCGCGAGCGGCGTCAGCGAGTTCGTGGTCAATCGCCACGACTATATTTTTTCGCACGGATTTGAATAGTGCGTTCGCGCGAAATTCAATGGGCAGCAATCGGCGTTGCTGCCGCGCTCGCGACGCACGCATGTGCACCGGCGCCGCGTGCGCTTTCCCAGAACGTGATCCAGCGTGCCAATGATGGATAAGGCAGTTGCGGTGGGACCGCGACGGCATTTCGCGCAAGACCGAGATCCTGCCTTAGCAAGTCGATTTCGTCGGCGAAATAACTGGTGTCCAGGCCAGCGCTTTCGGCCGCGATCAGCGCGTGTTTGGCTGCTTCCGTGTCGCATCGCAGCCATGCTTGACGTGCGCTGGCGCGCGCGCTCAGGCCGGCGGGTAGCTCGGTGTCGGTGAGCTCCGGCGTGGCGTGCGCTAGCGCCCACGTCGGCTGCAAGCGCGTGCGTTGCAACCAAAGGCGTACTGCAAATTCGGAATCCTGCATCGTGCGGATGACGACTTCGGCACGATCCCAACTCGCATCGCCTTGATCGCCGAGCCCGCGCCGATATTGCGAATAACCGATCACCACTTCGGCATCGGCAACGAGCGAATCAAGTTTGTGTTCGGTACCGATACGCCGCGCCTGCTCGGCATCGTGTTGCATCTCTTGCCAATGCTGCTGCGCGCCGGCCGCATTGGCGGCATATAACCATGATTCACTCAGCGCACCGATCAAGGTTTCCTGCTCGGCGCGTTGTGCGGTGGCCTCGAAAGCGATCTGTGCTTCTTGCCAATGTCCTTGCGCCAGCGCGATGCGCCCACGCACATATTCCGCCAGCACGGGCGCACGGTGTATCAGTTGTGGCAATTCGGCTTGCATCTTGTCGGCGTCGCCGAGCGAGGCGCGGTCACTCATCACGAACATGGCATAACGCGGCGAGAGCCGGGCTACCGGAATCAGCCGCAAATCGGCGAGCGCCTCGTCAAAACGCAGCAAGCGCAGTGATACATGTGCACGCGCCAGGTGCAAACGCCACGCCGAGGACTGCAGCTTGAGCGCTGCGCTTAGAAGCTCGTTTTCGACACCGGCCGAATCGCCATCCGAACTCACCCAACGCGACAATAGTTGCACGTAGGCTGGGGCATCCGGTGGCAGCCGCTCTTTCAGCATTTGTCGCCAATGCTTGAAGTCATCCTTGTTGCTGCCCAGCCACAACGTCAGAAAAAACGCGGCTGCGGCGCTGCGCGGTTCACTGTCTGCCATGCCCTGCAGCAACTGTCGCGCCGACGTGCGATCGCCTTCGTCGTCGCGGGTCAGCGCTGCGGCGAGGGTTTTTTCACCTTGCGCACTGATCGGGCCGAAGGCTTTTGCATCGATGGCATAGCCGTCCAGATACAGATTCGGGGCGGCGAAAAATTGCATGGCGACAATCAGTGCTAGCCCTGCCAGCGCACCGACCAGGATCAGTTGTGGCCGATAAAGCAATGATTTTTTCGCCGTCGGCGCCTGACTATCGGGCAAGGCCTGCGCCATTGGTGACGCCGACGGCGCAAGATCCGTCGCCGCGTTCGCCTTCGAGATGTCGATTAAATTCAGATCATCCGTCACCGCGCTCAACGGTTTGAGCGGCACTGTTTCGATTGGCAATTCGATGCGAAAACCGCGCCCACGCACCGTGGCGATCGCGCGACCTTCGCTCGTCAGTGCCTGGCGAACCTTCAGCACGATTTGCGCGAGCGCTTCATCGCTGCCGCTGCCGCCGCCGGGCCAGAGCAAATCGAATGCGTCGTTGCGCGTGAGCGGCGCACCGCGCGCCCGGCACAATCCGAGTAAAAACTTGTACGCCATCGGCGACAACGCAACTTCATTTCCCGCCACGAGCAAACGCTCGGAAGCCAGCAGCAATTCGGCTTGCCCGAAGCGATAACCGGCAATGTGTTCGTGCGGAATCGGAAACTGAATCAGTGTAGACATGCGTCAATCAAACCATACACGGGTTCAGACCGGAAAGCGTTTTGTGGCTTGTTGCGAATTGGCTGGCGCGTAACTCGGCGACCATCTGCAGCAGCCACGGCGAACCATTCAACATGGATTATTGCATCGGGGAATGATTATTCGGTGAAATTGGCCGCGATGGTGAATTACGAATGCGACCGATCAGGGTGCATTTTGCGGGTAGAGAAACCCATTGAACTCGCGCTCGGTGGCGCAGTGAACAACCAACACAGCGACTAGACATGCAGAAAAATTCTATCCGCAAACGTCGCAAGAAATTTACGAATGGACAACCTCAGTCGTTAAGCGGGAAAGCAGTGCTCAATGTGTAAGTGCCGCAGGATGGCGCTGTTACCGGAGTTGATCCGACGATCACAAAATAATCGCCAGCACCGGCCGGAATTTGCACGGTGCTGGCGATACCTTGGCCGTTGTCGATGGCTGCGATGCAGGTCGAGTAGGTACTGCACGGCCCACGACAAACAAACAGACCCAGCTCGACATTCGCCGCCGGCGTCAAGGTTATCGTGCCGGCGTACGCAGTTGGCACACGCAACAGGTGAAAAATCATCTGCTCGCCGCTCGCGAGGATAGCGCCGTTCGCCAGATATGGCAGGGTGTTTGTATGACCGCACGTCGTATCGGTGTAGGGTCCATTTGAAAACGGAGGCAGGATCACTTCGATCGGGCTTGCACATGTTTGTGCGTGGAGTGAAACAGCCATGCCGAAGCCCAAAACCAGTGCGGTTATGCCGAAACGAATGCTCATCAAACAGCTCCCTTCCTTGTTGCGGATCATTGCTGATCGAGTTCAAAGTTCTGCCAGAACAACACGTCGTCCGACGTCTGGATCTGATCGAATACGATGGCACCGCCGCCGCTGTTGTTGCGATAGCCGTTCGACGCGGAACTCAATCCCAACTCTGCGGCGATCACACCGCCCCACGCTGCGTTATCCAGACCGGCGCCGTTGTTATCAACGATGCCGGTTGGTGTATCAGCGAAATCGGCATTGATCCAATAACGCACCGAACCAGAAGTGCCGCTGCCGGTATTGATCTCAAAACGCAGGGTGTTCATGTTGCCGGGCAGGGTTTGAACGACCTCCAAGGATTTGATCGATGTTCCGTTGCAAGCGACAATAATCCCAAGCGTCGGTATGGTGGAGGAGCCATAAAGATTGACCCTCAGCAGATGTGTCGAAAACCCGGCGTCACTTGGCAAACTGGATGCGCTTGCAGAGAAGATCTGTACGCGCCTGAGTGCGTTCGTAAAAGTTGTAGCGATAGCACTGTCGTCCATGCGAAAACTGTAACGCACGCTCTTCGTCGGAGCAGGGCGACGGTAATGCATGAAAGCTGCAGCGTTCGGCCCGGCTGCGTTGTTGAGCGACGAGCTCAGCGCACACGGCGTATCGGTCGCACCTTGCAGCGCTGCCACGCCGAGATTCTGGAAACTGTGTACGAAGGGTTGTGGCGGCGAACAACTCTGAGCGTTGAGCACGCTGCTGGCGCAAACCAGCACACCACTCAAAAACCATCGGGATAACAGATTGATCGACTTATACCGCTCCTTGATCGATGCATCCTAACATCACGTTGCGAAGGAAAAATATCTACTCGCCAAAACGCGCGATCACCGCCGCGTAGGTCGGCATCGCGGGTGCGGCGCCGACGGTTTCGGTAGACAGCGCGGCGACGCGATTGGCATGGCGTATCGCGTCGCGAAATGGACGCTCGCGAAAAAGCACGAGTGCCGCGACCAGCGCGCCGCTGAAGGCATCGCCCGCACCGGTGGTATCGATCGCGTGCACCGATTCCGGTGCGATGCGATAAAACGCCGCATTATCGCCGCGTTGGTTTTCTCCGTGCGAAACAAAACTGCCGTGTGCACCCAGCGTGATCACGACGGTGACGATACCAAGCTGGCGCGCGAGCGCATGCAACGTGGCATCGTCTTCTTGCGAGAGTTTTGCGGGATCGATCGTGCTATTGCCGAAGCGTTGCAGCAGCAGCGCGAATTCGGTTTCGTTCGGCGTGACGATATCGGCGCGACGCAGCATCGCGAGGTCCAGATCGGCATGCACCGGCGCCGGATTCCACACGCGCAGCAAGCCGTGTTGCGTGCCGAGATCAAGCGCCGCGGCGAGTGCGTCGAGATTGTTTTCCATCTGCAACAAAAGTACGCGCGCGGTGGCGAACACATCGGCCTGCGCGCGCACAAAATCCGCATCGAGATGTTCGTTCGCGCCGAGGCTGATCGCAATCTGGTTTTCACCGCGCGCATTCACCGTGATGCCGGCGGCGGCGGTCGGTTGATCGTCGCGAATCTGCCAGCGGCACGGCAGGTTTTCATTCTTGGCGATGTGTTGTGCGATGCCGCCGAGCGCATCGTTGCCGATCGCGCCGATGAAAGTTACCGCCGCGCCTTGTCGACTACAGGCGATGGCCTGGTTAAAACCCTTGCCGCCCGGGCCGGTGTTGAAGCCGTGCGCGCGCAGCGTTTCGCCGACCTGCGGAAAACGTTCGACCAGCCAAGTTTGATCCTGCACGTAACTGCCGACCACGATAACTTGCGCGGGCATCACCACGGACGTCTGCAACGCTCAGGCGCCGAGACGATTGTCGGCATGCATACTGCGCATCGCCGCTGGATCATGCCGATGCTTGAACAGCGGCACGAACAGCACCGCCATCACCAGCGCGTAGATCGCAAACGTCAGCCAGATACCATGCCAGTCCTTGCTCTGATCGGCCAAGGTGAAATAGCGGTCGATGATGATGCCGCTGAGCGAGCTGCCGAGCACCGCGCCGATGCCGTTGGTCATCACCATGAACAGACCCTGCGCACTCGCGCGGATTTTCGGATCGCTCTGGGTTTCGACGAACAGCGAGCCGGAGATGTTGAAAAAATCGAACGCCATGCCGTAGACAATGCACGACAGCACGATCATCCACAGGCCGCCGCCCGGATTGCCGTAAGCGAGCAGGCCGAAGCGCAGGAACCACGCGAGCATGCTGATCACCATGACTGTCTTGATGCCGAAGCGGCGCAGAAAAAACGGAATCGCGAGGATGAACAACGTTTCGGATATCTGCGAGATCGACATGATGATCGCCGGATAACGCACCGCGATCGTGCCCTGGTATTGCGGCTGCGTGGCGAAGTCGTGCAGGAACGTATCGCCATAGGCATTGGTCAATTGCAGCGCCGCGCCTAGCAGCATGGCGAAGAAAAAGAATACCGCCATGTTCGGGTTTTTCAACAGCGCGAACGAGGTCAGGCCGAGCCGATCGATCAGCAGGCGGCTTTGCGTTTTGCCGAGTTTCGGCGGACATTTCGGCAAGGTGAAAGCGTACAGCCCGAGCAGAAATGAGGCGGCGGACGCGACGTAGAACTGCGCGGCTGAAGTTTCGAGGTGCAGCAAACTCACCGTCCACAACGCGACGATGAAACCGATCGTGCCCCACACGCGGATCGGCGGGTAATCACGCACGACGTCGCGGCCATCGTCCTTGAGCGCGTTGTACGCCACCGAAATCGCCAGCGCGATGGTCGGCATGTAGAACATCATGTTCAGCAGCATGATCCAGAACATGGTGGTCGGGCTTTCCGCCATCGGCAGCGTGAACAGCACGATCGCGCCGCCGATATGCAGCAGTCCATACAGCTTCTCGGCGCTGATCCACTTGTCGGCGATGATGCCGGTGATCGAGGGCATGAACAGCGAGGCGATGCCCATCGTCGAGAAGATCGCGCCGAACGACGTGCCCGACCAATGCCGGTTCTGGAACCAGTACGCACCGATCGTCAGCAGCCACGATCCCCACACAAAGAACTGCAGGAAGTTCATGAGGATCAGGCGCAGTTTGATGCTCATGCGGTGGCTCCGCGTGTTGCCGTGACCGGCATGTTTCCGAGAATATCCTGCACGCGATTTACTCCCCGCACGGCGCTGCCGTATTGCTTGCAATGAAACCGAAAATTGCGGATCGGGCCAGCCGGTGAATGGACGATGGCCCGACCCGCGATGATCGGAAGACTGGTGTTATCACTGCAGCGTAGTCGATGCCGGCGCGCCCATGCAAGGCGCACAGCCGCATCGCGACCGCTGACGAATTGCCACTATCGCGCGCCGACCGGTTGCGGTTCGATCAGCCGCTGAAAGCAATCCACAAACCGAGGCCGGCGTAGAGCAATGCGGTGACGATGCGTGCCGCACGCAACGGAATTTTGTCCGCGAACCGTGCACCGAGCAAAACCACCGGAGCGTTGGCTGCGAGCATGCCGAGTGTGGAGCCGGCCACGACTTGCCACAGCGGATGATATTCGGCGGCCAGCACGATCGTCGCGATCTGCGTCTTGTCGCCCATTTCGGCGATGAAAAAACTGATCAGGGTGGCGATGAAAACACTGTGCCCGGTGCCGCGCGCGGCGTCTTTTTCATCGATCTTGTCGGGCACCAGCGTCCATGCGGCGACCGACAGAAAAGAAATCGCGGTGATCCAGCGCACCACTTGCGGCGTGAGCCATTGCGCGACCAGCGTGCCGAGTGCGCCGGCCAGCGCGTGATTGCACAAGGTGGCGATCAGGATGCCGGCGATGATCGTCCACGGTCGGCGATATTTTGCGGCAAGGATCAACGACAGCAATTGCGTCTTGTCGCCCATTTCGGCGAGGGCGACGGCGAGTGCAGAAACGACGAGGGCTTGCATGGCAACTCCAGCGGGCTGGGGCAGTGCGGACGCGATGATTCTCATGCCACCGCCCCGGCCCAGGTGCGTCGCATGTGAATCATAGGTCTTACCCGACAGAATACTGTTGCCGGCACCATGGCGTGTTCGCCAACTACGTTGATGCGGACTGCGCTCGGCGCCAATCAGCGGCGGCGCGGGGCGACTCCCGAATGGAGTTCGCACAGCTTAGCACGGCCCGCGCAGCGGCCTGTAACGTGTGCCGCGCCAGCAATTCAACCGATGAATGCCGACGTTTTGTTCAGGTCAAGATCACATGCGCCGGTGGTGTTGGCGGAGTGGCTGGCATCGGCGGAGTTGGCGGGGTTGGAGGCGTCGACGGAGTGGATGGAGTGGGAGGCGTTGGCAGTGTTTGCGGGGTGGACGGAGTGGGAGACGTCGGTGGCGTTGGCGGGGTGGGTGGAGTTGGAGGCACCGGTGGTGCGTATTCGGGATTGAACATGCCGCCGAATTCGGGCGTCTGCATGCTCAGGGTTTGCGGTTTGTGCTGGCGCAAAATACGTATCTCGATCTGCTGGCCGCTGGGTTGGTCGCGCAGC
>JAYVTP010000480.1:0-3376 GCA_043788685.1 Pseudolysobacter sp.
TGCAGAAAATTTCCGATCCCGATCCGGGTGTCTGTCCGAATTGCGGCGCGACCACAATCCAGAAGTGCGTGACTGCGCCGTCGTTTCGCCTTGCCGGCACGGGCTGGTACGAGACCGACTTCAAGAAAGACGGCGACAAGAAACGCAACCTCGCCGAAAAAAGTGAAACCAGTTCAAGTGGCGATAGCAAAGCCGAGAGCAAACCGGCCGAGAAAAAAGCCGATGCAGCGGCTGCTCCCAGCAGCGACAAACCCGCCAGCCCTCTGACCAGTACTGGGTCATGAGTTCTGATAAATCACGTACAGCGACAGTTTGGTTTGAATATGCTATCTGGTAATGCGGGTTGCATTAAGCAATCCAAATTAAACTTGGGAGGGTAGAAAAATGATCGGTAAATTGTTGGCAGGATGGGTTCTGGTCGCGGGTGCGCTATTTTCCGCACCGCAGGCGCAAGCGCAGCGTTATGGCGGCGCGGTGTTCGATTGCTCCAGCCATGGGTTTCGTTACGAAGAGTGCAATATTCCGTTTCGCGGTGACGTGCGTATCGTCGAGCAACGTTCGGGCGCACGCTGCATTGAAGGCCAAACCTGGGGCACAAAACGCGGTCGCGTATGGGTGGATCAGGGTTGCTCGGGACGTTTTGCTCCCGATAACGACGGCGGCGGTGGCGGTGGCGGTGAAGGTGAATGGCATCCCGGTCCGGATTGGGATCGCACCATCAGCTTCGGTTGCGGCAGCAGCCAGTACAACTACAATTTCTGTCAGGTCGATGTCGGTGGCGGCGGCGCAGTGGTGTTGCAGCGCCAGACTTCCGGTACGGCATGTATCGAAGGTCGCACGTGGGGTTGGAACCGTGCTGGCGTTTGGGTGGACAAGGGCTGTTCGGGCGAATTCACGATCCGACGCCGCTGGCGCTAATCCGCGAACAGCAGAATTCCGCTGTTTTTTGCACTGACGCCCGCCTTTTGGCGGGCGTTTTGTTTGCAGTGCAGCACAAAGCCCTTTAGGATTCTGCGCCCACCCTTTGCGCCGGATACGCTGGCGCGGCTTTTTTGGAGTTTCACCGCATGCGCACTCACTACTGCGGTCTCGTCGACGAGACCCTGATCGATCAAACCGTTTCGTTGTGCGGCTGGGCCGATACCCGGCGCGATCACGGTGGCGTGATCTTCATCGATCTGCGCGATCACGAAGGTTTGGTCCAGGTAGTGGTGCAGCCCGACAATAAAACTGCGTTTGCTGCGGCCGAAGCGGTGCGTTATGAATTCTGTTTGCGCGTGACCGGCACGGTGCGCGCGCGGCCGGCCAGCCAGGTCAACGACAAGCTCGCCACCGGCAAGATCGAAGTCGTGGTCGAGCAGATTGAAATTCTCAATGCCGCCGCGCCGCTGCCGTTCATGCTGCATGAAACGCCGGGCGAAGAAACGCGTCTGCGTTATCGTTATCTCGACATGCGTCGCCCGCAAATGCAGCAGACCTTGCGTATGCGCACGCGCCTCACGCAAACCATTCGACGTTTTCTCGATGCGCGCGGCTTTCAGGATATCGAAACCCCGATCCTGACCAAGGCCACGCCGGAAGGCGCGCGCGATTATCTGGTGCCGTCGCGCGTGCATCCGGGCGAGTTTTATGCGTTGCCGCAGTCGCCGCAGTTGTTCAAGCAGTTGCTGATGATGGCCGGCATGGATCGTTATTATCAGATCGCGCGGTGTTTCCGCGACGAAGACCTGCGCTCCGATCGCCAGCCCGAATTCACCCAGCTCGACATGGAATTCGCCTTCGTCAACGAACGCGATATCCAGGATTTGGTCGAGGACATGATCCGCCAGGTGTTCAAGGAAGTCGTGAACGTCGAGCTCGATGCCGAGTTCCCGCGCATCACGTATGCCGAGGCGATTCGTCGTTTCGGTTCGGACAAGCCCGACCTGCGTATTCCGCTCGAACTGGTCGATGTCGCCGAACATGTGCGGCATGTCGAGTTCAAGGTTTTTTCCGCGCCGGCCATAGACGCGAGCGGTCGCGTCGTCGCGTTGCGTTTGCCGAAAGGTGCCGAGCTCAGCCGCAAATATATCGACGATCTCGCGCCATATGTCGCGCGTTATGGCGCCAAGGGTCTGGCGTGGATTCGCGTCGATGATCTGAGCAAAGGTCGCGAAGGCTTGACCTCGCCGATCGTGAAATTTCTCGATGATCGCGCCGTCGATGGCATCTTCAAGGCGGTCGGCGCGCAGACCGGCGATCTGATCTTTTTCGGCGCCGGCAACTATAAAACCGTGTCGGATTACATGGGCGCGTTGCGGCTGAAAATCGGCAAGGACAACGGCCATGTCGAGAAGACCTGGAGCCCGCTGTGGGTGGTCGATTTCCCGATGTTCGAGTACGACGAACCATCGCGTCGTTACATGGCCCTGCATCACCCGTTCACCGCACCGAGCATCGACGATGCCGCTGATCTGCGTGCGAACGCGGCGAATGCGGTTTCGCGCGGTTACGACATGGTGCTCAACGGCAACGAGATCGGTGGCGGTTCGATTCGTATCCATCGCTCCGATGTGCAGAGTGCGGTGTTCGATCTGCTCGGCATTTCCAGCGAAGAAGCCGAAGCGAAATTCGGGTTTCTGCTCGAAGCGCTCAAGTACGGCTGCCCGCCACACGGCGGCATCGCTTTCGGCATTGATCGCATCGCCGCGCTGATGTCCGGCACCGATTCGATCCGCGACGTGATCGCGTTCCCGAAAACCGCGAGCGCGCAGTGCCTGCTGATGGCCGCACCGTCGGCCGTGCCCGAAGTGCAACTGCAGGAATTGCATGTGCGTGTGGTCAAGCCGGTCAAGGCGAACAGCTAGAGTTTCAGCGCGTGAGCGAACACATCCTGTTGCTGCATGGTTTGTGGATGCGCGGCTTCACGCTGTTGCCGCTGAAGCGTCGCTTGGCGGCGGCGGGTTATGTCGTGCACATCGGCGATTACGCCAGCGTCACGCGTGGCGTGGATGACAGCGTGATACGTCTGGTCGAGCGCGCGCGGCGCTGGCGAGCGCCGACGCTGCATCTTGTGGGACACAGTTTGGGCGGGCTGATCGCGTTGAAAATGCTGCAGCAGGCACCCGATCTGCGCTATGGAAATGTGGTCTGTCTGGGCACGCCATTGCGCGGTAGCGCGGCCGCGCGTGGCTTGGCAAAACTTCCGGGTGGACGCAGTTTCCTCGGCAAAAACCACAACATGCTGCAGCAAGGTTTGCCGGAATGGCACAGTCCGTATCCGCTCGGCGTGATCGCCGGCCGTGTCCCGGTCGGCATCGGTGCCTTGCTCGCGCCGATCACCTTGCCGCACGATGGCACGGTCAGTCTGGCGGAGACCGAGTTGCCCGGCCTGACC
>JAYVTP010000481.1:0-9325 GCA_043788685.1 Pseudolysobacter sp.
CTCGCGCGCGCGTGCGAACTTGCGCCAGAGGACGCCGGCAAGCAATTCGAATACGGCCTCGCGCTGGAATCCGCCGGCGATTATGCACAAGCCTGCAACGTGCTCGGCAAAGCGCGCGCGGCAGAACCGCACTGGCAACGCCTGCGCTGGAGCGAGCGTTTGCTGTTGCCGACCATGCTTGCCGATGAAGCCGCAGTCGATGCCTCGCTCGCGCGGTTTGCGCTAGGCCTCGAAGATCTGCATGCCGGGCTCGAACTCGATACACCCACAGCGATTACATCGGCGCTTGATGCGGCAGCCGCGACGTGTCCGTTCCAGTTGCATTATCTGCCGCGCGATAACAGCCATCTGCAGCTTCGTTACGCCGAACTGGTGCAACGCGTGGCATTGGCCGCAGCGCCGCAGTTCATCGGCGCGCCAACAAAACCGCAGCGCGCGCCAAGTGCAAAGTTGCGCCTCGGTTTTGTCAGCGCATATCTGCGCACGCATACCGTGGCGCGCTATTTCTCGCGCTACATCACCGATCTCGATACCGCTCGTTTCGAGACATTCGTCTGGCATACCGGTGACGGCCGCGATGCGCTCACCGAATCCATCGCGGCGGCGAGTGCGCATTATCTGCAGACCGATTTGCCGCCGCTCGATCTCGCGAACCTGATTCGTGCCGCCGATCTCGATGCGCTGATCTATCTCGATATCGGGCTCGATCCGCGTCAGCTTTTGCTGGCATCGTGGCGACTCGCGCCGCTGCAATGTCTGGCCTATGGTCATCCGGTCAGCAGCGGTTCGCAGAACATCGATTATTTTCTCGGCGCCGATGCGCTAGAACCCGATCATGCGCAAAATCACTACTGCGAAAAGCTGTTGCGGTTGCCGGGTCTCGGTACGCAGCCCGCTCCGCCACCGGTCGCGGGCGATGGCGCGTGGTTGCGCGAAAAATCGCCGGATAAACCGGTGCTGTTGTGCCTGCAGAATTTGATCAAACTCGTGCCGGAGTTCGACCGAATTCTTGCGCGCATCGCCGCGCGCAGCGGCGCGCGCATCGTCTTGTTTGATCGCTGCGCGCATCTCGGGCAGGTATTCATGCGTCGCCTCGCGCCGGCATTTGCCGCCGAAGGCCTGATTGCCGAAGACAGCGTGGAGCTTATGCCGCTGCGCGCCTACAGCGAGTTTCTCGGCGGTGTACAGGCTGCCGATCTGGTGCTCGATACACCGTGGTTCTGTGGCGGCGGCACGAGTCTCGATGCGCTCGGTGTCGGCACGCCGGTGGTGACACTGGAAGGGCCGATGGCGCGCGGTCGACAGACGGCGGGCATGCTGCGTTTGCTCGGTCTCGACGAGCTCATCACTGCGGATGCCGATACGTATGTCGAGTTGGTGGTGGCGTTGTGCGCGGATAAAAAACGTCGCGACGGTTTGCGTTTGCGCATTCTTCAGCGTGCGGAGAAATTGTTCAATGATCCGGCGCCGCTAGCGGCTCTGCAGGTTTTTCTCCGTCGCGCTGTTTAAAACCATACTGAGCGATTGAAGCAGCGGAGATAGGCTCTTGCGCGTCATCCCAGCGCAGGCTGGGATCCATCTTGATCTGACACGAGTCAAAATGGATCCCAGCCTGCGCTGGGATGACGAATTTTTTTTTGCGCGCGGATTTTCCGCGATACGGGATGGCGCATCGGTGTCTATCCAATTGCCGCAATACATTCCAGCTCAACTCGTGCACCTAGTGCCAGACCATTCGCGACAAGCGCACTGCGTGCCGGCAACGGCGTTTTGAAGAACTCGCGATATACGCTATTGAAGGCCGGCCATTCGCTCATGTCGGCGAGAAAAATCGTGCACTTCACAACCCGCGTGAGCGACGATCCGCATTGCTCCAGCACCGCTTGCAGGTTCTGCAGCGCCTGCCGGCTTTCGGCAGCGATACCATCCGGCACAAGTTGCAGCGTGCCAGGGAGATTGGCGATCTGGCCGGAAACATACAGCGTCTGGCCCAGCCGCACGGCGTCGCTGAAGGGCAGGCCGAGTGTCTGTGTTTGCGGCAGGGTATGGTGCTCGATCAAGTCGGTGCTCCGATGCTGAAAAAATAGCGCCAGCGAAAATGGATTCACGCCTGCCAGGTTCGCCGAACAAGCGTGCAAAATTTCCGCCGATAATTTTTTTCGATGCGCGCATCCTTCATGATTCGCCAACGCGCTGGCAACCCGAGAAATTGGCGTCGGTCGTGATCGCTGGAGTGCATGCCCGCCCCTGAGTGTTGATCGGGATGCACCCGGGAAATACGTTCGGCATACCCTAACGACAATCCCGGTTCGGCACACGGCGCAATGCATCAAATTGTGCAATGACTCGGGAATTTGATCGCGCCCGAAAAGTCAGGGTTGGCGTTCCCACACCTGGCTGCGGCCGAACAACGAGATGCCGATAAAACCGCGCACTTCGAGCTTTGTGCCGCCATCGACGAGGGCGATCTTGCAGCGATACACCTTGCCGTTGTTCGGGTCGAGGATGGCGCCGTCGTCCCATTCGTCGCCGTCTTTTTTCAGGCCAGTCAGGATCGTCATGCCGAGCACGGGTTGCTCGTGTAACGTGCCGGTGCATTTTGCGCAGAGCGGATTCTGTTCTTCGTCGGACTGGCGAAACAACTGCACGATTCGGCCTTCGAGTACGCCCGCGTTTGCGCTGATTTCGATCAAGGCCTTGGCCTGGCCGGTGACATCGTCGATGTTTTTCCACAGACCGACCGGACTGTCCGTGGCGGCCAGCAACGGCGCCGACAGCAGCAGAAAAACGTTCAGAAAAACTATTCGGGTTCGGGTGATAATCGTGGCCATGACTCAGGAACTTCCAGCGATACGTATCGATGTATGGTTATGGGCCGCGCGTTTTTTCAAGACCCGCTCGCTCGCCAAGCAGGCCATCGAAGCCGGCAAGATCAGCATCGCCGATATCGCCTGCAAACCCGCCAAGCTCGTGCGCAGCGGCGAGTGCATCAAGGTTTCGCGCGGCGAGGAGCGCATGATAGTCGAGGTGCTCGCGCTGAGCGAAAAACGCGGTCCGGCCAGCGCTGCGCAAGTGCTGTATCGCGAAACCGATGAGAGCCGCAGCGCGCGCGAAGCGAAGCGCGAGCAGGATCGACTACTTGGCACCGCGCGGCCCGATTCGCGCCCCGACAAACGTGCGCGACGTTTGATTCATCGCTTCCTGCGCAATTAGTCACGACGCAATAACGACAACTTCGCTGACCCTGCACTCGCATTTCGTTGGAACTACTTCTTGGTTTCCTGCAGCAAGCGTACGAGCTGATCCTTCCACAATGCCGCCCAGGTATGCGTGCCGTGGCCGTGTGTGGCCGGGCTGATCGGAATCATCACCGCGCGTCCGTGCGGCACGTGTTTCAGCTCGCGCTCGAAGATGCCAAGCTCGGGCGGATTGATCTGGTCGTCGGCGGAGTTGATCGCAAGCAACGGCGCCTTGATCGTGCCAAGTTTCGGCTGCGGATCGTAATCGCGCGATGCATCGACCTGATACAACAAATCGTTGGCATCGGTTTCGGCAAGTCGTGTCTTGACCCAGTCGTCGATGAGCTTGTCGGCGCTGTCGCGATCGGGTGCGGCTTTGTGCAATTGCAGCGGGCTCGATCCCATTTCGAACAAGGTGTACAACGCGCTGAGCAAGCCTTGCGGTTGCAGCGTGTATTCGCCGTTGTTCCATTGCGGGTCGGTCTTGATCGCCTGCGTGATCATGTGCCGGAAAATGCGGTTGCGTCCGGCGATCTGCACCGGCACGCTGGCCAGCGGCAGCGCCGCATCCATGAAGTCGGGATACGTTTCGGCCCACACCCACGTGTGCATGCCGCCCATTGATGTGCCCATGAGCAGGCGCAGGCGATCAATCTTGAGCTGCTCGGTCAGCAATCGATATTGCGCGAGCACCATGTCGTCGTATGTGTAGTGCGGAAATCGCGCGTGCAGGCCGTCGCTCGGTTTGCTCGATTTGCCGTGGCCAATGCCGTCGGGCAGGACGATGAAAAATTTCGTCGCATCGAGCGGTTGTCCCGGGCCGAACAGTTCGCCGGCAAAATAGTCCTTGAGGAATTGAGTGCTCGCACCACCGGTGCCGTGCAGGATCAGCACGGCGTTGTCGGCATGCCCGCGTGCATCGCGATGCAGTGTGCCGAGCGTGCGGTAATGCTGGCGCAATTCGGGCAGCGATTCGCCGCTGCGAAACTGAAAACCCGTGATCGTGAAATCGTCTTCGTTTGGTGTCGGCCACGTCGTGGCGTTTGCCGCGAAAGCGTGCGACGAAAAGATCAGGATGGCGAAAAACAAACAAAGTTGCGACATGAGATTTACTCTGGAGCTGGCGTGAATTGCAAACAAGCGTGGTATGAACTCAGGTATTCGGCAGCAACGACTTGAGCTGATAAATCGCATCGAGCGCCGCGCGTGGCGTGAGTTCGTCGCCATCCAGCGCGCGTAACGCCAACTCTACTGCCGAGGGCAACGGTGGCGCCTGCGGCAGCGCAAAAAGGCCGAGCTGCGGCGACGCAGTTTCCTTGCCGTGGCGAGCCATCGCGGGTTTGCTCGTGCCGGCTTCGAGTGCATCGAGATAACGCTTGGCATCGGCAATCACGGCTTTCGGCAAACCCGCCAGCGCGGCTACCTGCAGGCCGAAACTGCGATTGGCCGGGCCTTCTTTCAGCGCATGCATGAACACCAGTTTATCGCCGTGCTCGACCGCATCCAGATGCACGTTGACGATGCCGTGGTACTGGGCCGCGAGCTCGGTCAGCTCGAAATAATGCGTGGCGAACAAGGTGAAGGCGCGATTCTTCACGGCCAGTTGCACAGCGCAGGCTTTTGCGAGGGCGAGACCGTCGTAAGTCGAGGTGCCGCGCCCAACTTCGTCCATCAATACCAGACTATACAATGTTGCATTGTGCAAAATGTTGGCGGTCTCGGACATCTCCACCATGAAGGTGGATTGACCGCGCGCGAGATCGTCCCCGGCGCCGATGCGCGTGAAAATCCGGTCGATGCTGCCGATCCGTGCGCTGTCGGCGGGCACGTAACTGCCGACATGCGCGAGCAGCACGATCAGCGCGGCCTGACGCATGTAGGTCGACTTGCCGCCCATGTTCGGGCCGGTAACGACCAGCATGCGCCGGGTTTCGTCAAAAATCAGATCGTTCGGCTCGAACGGTTCGCTGCGCACCTGCTCGACTACTGGATGTCGGCCGCGCACGATCCGGATTCCGGCGCTATCACCAAGGGTTGGCGCGTTCCAGTTCAGCGTGTCGGCGCGCTCGGCCAGATTCGTCAGCACGTCGAGTTCGGCCATTGCTTCGGCGGCGGATTTCAACGGCTGCAGTTGCTCCAGCAATCGATCCAGCAGCGCTTCGTACAAGGCGCGCTCGCGCATCAGCGAACGTTCGCGCGCCGACAAAACCTTGTCCTCGAAACCTTTCAGTTCTTCGGTGATGTAACGCTCGGCGCCTTTCAAGGTCTGCCGGCGCGTGTAGTGCGTCGGTACGCGTGCGATGTAGGAATTGGTGATCTCGATATAATAGCCGTGCACGCGGTTGTAGCCGACTTTCAGCGGGATGCCACTCGCTATTTTTTCGCGCTCTTCGAGATCGATCAGAAACTGGTCGGCATTGGTCGACAGCGCGCGCAGCTCATCCAGCTCGGCATCGAAACCGGTACAGATCACGCCGCCGTCGCGCAACAACGCAGGCGGCGATTCGATCACGGCACTCGCGAGATAAGCCACGGTGTCGGCGTGCTCGCCGAGGCGCGCGAGCAATTCGAGCAGCAGCGGGCTGTCGTGCGCGCCGAGTTGTTCACGTAATTTCGGCGCAGCGGCAAGACCATCGCGCAAGGTGGAAAGATCGCGTGGTCGCGCCGAGCGCAGCGCGACGCGCGCCAGGATGCGTTCGAGATCGCCGACGCCGCGCAGGGTTTCGCGCAGGCCCTCGAAACGGCGCTGCTGGATCAGCGTATCGATCGCCTGATAACGTCTGCGCAAGACGTCGTGATTGCGCAACGGCCGATGCAACCAGCGCCGCAAGGTACGCGCGCCCATCGGCGTGGCAGTCTGATCGAGTACGCCGAGCAAGGTATGTTCGTTGCGACCGCTGGCGTTGCTGTCGAGTTCGAGATTGCGCCGTGTTGCGGCATCCAGTGCGATGGTTTCGTCGGCCTGTTCCAGCGCCATGCTGCTCAGATGCGGCAACTGGCTTTTCTGGGTTTCCTCGACGTAGCCAAGCAACGCGCCCGCCGCGGCGATAGCGAGTGGAAAATCCTCGCAACCGAAACCGCGCAGGTCGCGTGTGCCGAAAAATTTGCAGAGTTGCCGATAGCCGGTTTCGCGGTCGAAATGCCACGGCGCACGACGCCGCAGGCCCGGCAATTCACTGACGAATTTCGGCCACGCGCCGTCGTCGGCGATCAAGGTTTCGGCCGGTGTCAGTCGGGCGAGTTCGGACGCCAGTGCCTCGGCATTTGCCACTTCGCTGAGCAGGAAACGCCCCGCGCTCACATCGACCCACGCGAGGCCGAAACCCTGCTTGCCGGCGCTGATCGCCAGCAGCAGATTGTCGCGACGTTCTTCCAGCAGTGATTCGTCAG
Source organism: Pseudolysobacter sp. (assembly GCA_043788685.1). Lineage (GTDB taxonomy): Bacteria > Pseudomonadota > Gammaproteobacteria > Xanthomonadales > Rhodanobacteraceae > Pseudolysobacter. Next base: position 6,630 of record JAYVTP010000481.1, read on the forward strand.
TGACTGTGCCGGGCGTGACCACACGCACGACCTTGCGCTCGACCAAGCCTTTCGCCAGCGCCGGATCGCCGATCTGTTCGCAGATCGCGATCGATTCGCCGAGCCGGATCAGCCGCGCGAGATAACCTTCCGCCGCGTGATACGGCACGCCGCACATCGGAATCGGCGCGCCAGCGGATGCGCCGCGCTGGGTCAGCGTAATGTCGAGCAGCCGCGCCGCCTTGCGCGCATCGTCGTAGAACAATTCGTAGAAATCGCCCATGCGAAAAAACACGAGCGTATCGGGATAATCTACCTTCGCCGCGAAATACTGGCGCATGAGAGGGGTATGCTCTCTCTGCTCGGTAGCTACTTGAATATTCAATCCATTCCTCGCAGTAATCTTGATGGCCGACCTAGACACGTCGTGTCCCTTAACGGCAAATTATAGGGGATGTTTCAGAGTATCTTCTGCATGGGTCTAACCGCGATGGAGATCACTGCTCAAGGCCCCGGGACAGAAGCTCAATCTGCTACCCGGTGGCGAGGTCAGTCTGCGCAAGATGGATGAAGAGACTGTGCGCGGCAAGGCGGGTACTCGCAAGTTGTCTTTGTACGCGATGAGCGGACTGTCAGATGGAACTCCAGATTACTACTGGCAGAACGTGGCGGGAGACTTCTTCGTCGGTTCCGTGGTGCCAGAGGGGTGGGAGGACATCCTGCCCAAGTTGCACAAGTTCGAGGAAGCGCAAGACAAAAAGTTGCGCCGCGACCGCGCGAGGGCGCTGACGCAGCACTTGGACCGGACCTTGGCCATTGAGCACGTGCGGGTCTTCGATCCGGACCGACTTACGGCAAAAGCGGGACAGACGGTGTTGGTCAGCGCCGGACACATTGCCGCGGTCGGCGACGATGGCAGCATCGATATCCCGAAACAGGCGCAACGTCTGGACGGCCATGACCGCTTCCTGATGGCTGGCTTGTGGGACATGCACCAGCATCTGCAAGACGACGCTGGATTGCTCGATCTGGCAGCGGGAATCACCACGGTGCGGGATATGGGCAACCCGCCAGCCAATCTGGCTGCGCTCACTGATGGCTACGAATCCGGCGTCGATATTGGCCCGCGCGTGATCAAGGCCGGGCTGATGGACGGCCGCGGACCACTCCAGTCGCGGGCAGGCATTTATGCCGACACCGCCGAGGAGGCCGTGAAGGACGTGGATTTCTACGCCGATCATGGTTATATGCAAGCCAAGATGTACAGCTCGATCAAGCCCGAACTGGTGCCAGTGATTGTGAAAGAGGCTCATGCCCGTGGAATGCGAGTCAGCGGCCACGTGCCGGCCTTTATGACGGCGGAACAATTCGTCAATGACGGCGTCGACGAGATCCAGCACATCAATTTTCTGTTCCTGAACTTCTTCGCCGACCAGGTGCAGGATACGCGCACGCCGGCGCGCTTCACGGTCGTCGCGGAGCATGGCGCCGAGCTCGATCTGAGTTCACCGCGCGTGCGCAACTTTATCGAACTGCTGCGGCAACAGCACATCGTCTGCGACCCCACGGTGGCGGATTTCGAAGCGAAGTTCCTATCGCGCCCGGGCGTGATGGCCCCGACCTATGCGGCGATGGTAGATCGCATGTCCGTATCGTGGCAGCGCTCGGCCAGGGGTGGTGCCGAAGGGTTGCCGGTGCCACCGGGAATGGATGCACGCTACAGAGAATCCTTCGAGCGCATGGTGCAGATGATCGGCGTGCTCTACCGCAGCGGAATCACCATAGTCGCCGGCACCGACGGCCTCGGCTTCATGTGGCTGCCGCGTGAGTTCGAGCTGTACGTCAATGCCGGCATTCCGCCTGCGGAAGTCCTGCGCCTCGGCACGCTGGGCGCTGCGCGTGTGATGAAACGCGACAACGAATACGGTCGCATCGCGCAGGGGTATGTTTCGGATCTGATCCTGGTCGACGGCGATCCCACGATCAATATCTCCGACATACGCAAGGTGCGCACGATATTGCGAGGGCATCGGCTGTATGATTCGGCGGCGCTGTGGAAGTCGATGGGGATCGCCCCGGCACCATAGGAGCGGCATGTCGATTTTTCTGCGTGTTTCGAACCACACGTTTCATTTTCGCTGGCCACGTGTTCGCGTGCGGGATTTGGCTCGATATCGGTTTGCATCACGGGTTTCGCTGTTGCGTTTTTTTGTGACGATTGTCGTGATACGAATCGACAATCGATTTTCTTGCGCTCATCTTCAACGTGTCGCGCGAGCCGTGGGTTTTTCGCTGTTGCCAACCCGGCGTGTTGCCGGTGTTCGCAGAACGGCGGCGCAGGCGTCAGGGCTTCCAGTGGCTAGAACGGCAATATCCGAGAACGCCGGCGGCACACCTTTCGCGCCGGCATCGAGCCAGTCGATCTTGCGCTCGAAGTAATGCCGGATCTGCACGAGTTTTTCCATCTGCTCATCGATCATGCCGATGCGTTCGCGCATCAATCGCGCCTGTCGTGCCGGCGTGAGTTTGCCGTCGGCGTATTCCGCGCCGAGTGCGATGATTTCGCGCAAGGTGAATCCGACGCGCTGCGCCTGGCGGATCAGCAATGCGCGATCGACCTGCGCGCCGTCAAAATCCTGATAACGGTTGCTGCCGCCGATGCCGATCACGGGTTGCAGCAGGCCGCGCTTGACGTAAAAGCGGATCGTATCGCGGCT
>JAYVTP010000482.1:0-3280 GCA_043788685.1 Pseudolysobacter sp.
CACTCGGCCACACCACGCCGCTGCAAGCGCTGCGCGCCTGGCGCAAGGATCGCCCTGAGCTGTTTGTCAGACATGTCAAGAATCAGACGGGACTAGACAGTTATCAAGGTGCGATGCGCACATGCTGCTCTCGATGTAAACAAAGTTTATCCGCGCGTGGTGAGCGAACGACCGCGTCGCCATCGGAATTGTGGTGTAGGCGAGAGTTGTCGAATTTGCTTTCACATGGCGAAGAAATGCCATTTCAAGGCGATCCCGTCCGCATTTTTCTGGAAGTTTTGTTACGCAAAAGCAAGAAGAGAATAGATCAAGTGGCGCGCGATATGGATTTTGGCTGTAACGTTATTAACTTTGGACGCCAATGTATAAATCATAGGCCGTCCTTGGACACAGTAATGCGCCTGGCCGCAGTCACCCAGCAAACCGTCTCATCAATCCTTGCGAATCCTTCAGAGGCGGGAGCGCAAGGACAGTTTGCTTTCGATGTTCCCGATTACGACGCGCGGTTGCGACCTCGACTTTCGATAACCGCACGTTTGGAGCTCAAGCATGCTCTGCAAGTCGCAACGCATGGCTGCGAGGGGGAGTTGCCGCCCTCTGTCAAATCAATCTGTCGAGCACATGGTGTCACGCAAGGCTGCGTGCAATATTCGTTTCCAATACTGGCCTCGCGCATCGTAGCTCGCCGTGCCCGATACTTTTCACTTCAATCAGAACGAATGAAAAAAGAAGCAGAGCAAGTAGTCCGAAACGAACTGGCGGTTCGCGAGTCAACATTCGCCATGCCGTTGTCCCGCAAGAAGCTTGTTAATCACCTGATGAAGACATCAGGGTTGCCCAAGAGAGTGCTCGCAGCCGCGGCGCAGAATATTCTCGCGGGTACGCGAGGAAAATACGATGCCGAAGTTGGTCTCGCAAGTGTGCTTGGGATTGCCACCTGACGTTCAACGCGCCGAAACAAATTACGCGCAGAACTTGCGTGCCTTACCGGAACTCACATGGCAAAACCCGCCTTTTCAACTGTCGCCCGCGCTGGACTGTTGTGATTCCCCGAACCTCTCGCCTCGCCGAATGGCTGAAAAATTTTACCTCGGCCTCGAAGAGTTACTCGCAGGTGCACCCCGAAATACTATTCTGCACTGTCGCGGTTCGGCCCGACTGCAAGCCTGGACGGATCCCTCGTCCTCGCTAGCGCAATGATTGAGGTTGGCGCGCGATGAGCGGCGCCGCGGAGAAATCTTCAGAACTGGTATGCGCCGCGCTGATATAGTAAGTTCGCACCTATACGCGCTCACAAAAATGGCGCCAGTCGGTAGCAGCGGACTTACCGTGTGCACCATAAATGGTCCAACGTGTGTGCACCATAAGTGGTCCTTTCGGACACCTTATGGGTTCATGGCTAGTATCTGGCATCGAAGGTGGTCGTATGGTGGGCCCACGAGGACTTGAACCTCGAACCAACGGATTATGAGTCCGCTGCTCTAACCAATTGAGCTATAGGCCCGCGGGGCGTGCGATGGTCGCGATGCTGGCGCAGGTTGTTGCATCACATTCGGCGTTGCGCTGGATGGATCTTGTAGCGGTGAATCGGCTGGATCGTGCGGAGCGATGGTCTTTGAACCATCGCTCCGCAAACCTTAGTTTATTCGAGATCGAGGAAACTGCGTAGCTGTTCCGAGCGACTTGGATGACGCAGCTTGCGCAGCGCCTTGGCTTCGATCTGGCGAATGCGTTCGCGTGTGACGTCGAACTGCTTGCCGACTTCTTCCAGCGTGTGATCGGTATTCATGTCGATGCCGAAACGCATGCGCAGCACTTTCGCTTCGCGCGGCGTGAGGCCGCCGAGCACGTCGCGCACGGTTTCCTGCAGGCCGGTGCCGGTGGCGGCTTCGACTGGTGATTCGATGCTCGTATCCTCGATGAAATCGCCGAGGTGCGAATCTTCGTCGTCGCCGATCGGCGTTTCCATCGAGATCGGTTCTTTCGCTATCTTGAGCACCTTGCGGATCTTGTCCTCGGGCATTTCCATCTTCACGGCGAGCTCTTCGGGCGTGGGTTCGCGACCCATTTCCTGCAGCATCTGGCGGCTGATGCGATTGAGCTTGTTGATGGTTTCGATCATGTGCACCGGAATACGAATGGTGCGCGCCTGATCCGCGATCGAACGCGTGATCGCCTGACGAATCCACCATGTTGCATAGGTCGAGAATTTGTAACCACGACGATATTCGAACTTGTCGACGGCCTTCATGAGGCCGATGTTGCCTTCCTGGATCAGGTCGAGGAACTGCAGGCCACGATTCGTATACTTTTTCGCGATCGAGATCACGAGACGCAGGTTGGCCTCGACCATCTCCTTCTTCGCGCGGCGCGCTTTCGCTTCGCCGATCGACATTGCGCGATTGATTTCCTTGATGTCGGTCAAGGACAGAAACAACGTCTGCTCGAGTGCGATCAGCTGTTCCTGTTCCTTGATGATTTCTTCGCGATGCGTGCGAATGCCGGACGACCATTTCTGCTTCTTGCGGATCAACTCGTCAGCGAACGTGAGGTTGGTTTCGTTGGACGGAAACGCCTTGAGGAAATCCTTGCGCGGCATTTTTGCCTGCTTGATGCAGACATCCATCATGATGCGTTCGTGCGAGCGGATGTTCTGCACCACGTCGCGCAACTTGCGCACGAAACTGTCGATCATGATCGACGGCAGCTTGAGCTTGAGGAAAGCCTCGGCCATCTGATCGCGGATCTTCTGCGCTTTCTTGTCGTCAAGGCCGGCCTTGCTCGTTGCCTTCTGGAACTTGGTGTAGTAGCCGCGCAGTTCTTCCATGCGGTTGGCCACTTCGATCGGATCCGGGCCGGTATCGCCGGGCGCGGCTTCTTCGCCTTCGGCGGTTTCTTCCTCGTCATCCTTAGCCACGGCTTCACTGCTGTCGTCTTCGAGCAGCGCTTCGATCACTTCCGGCGGCGGTGGCGGTTCGATATCGAGGAAACCGGTAAGCACTTCGGACAAGCGCTTTTTACCTTCCTTGTGCTGGTCGAATTCTTCGAGCAGCAAATGGATCGACCACGGGAAACTCGCCAGCGAAGACTGCACCTGATTCAGGCCTTCCTCGATGCGTTTCGCAATCGCGATTTCACCTTCGCGCGTGAGCAGCTCGACCGTGCCCATTTCGCGCATGTACATGCGCACCGGATCGGTGGTGCGGCCGACCTCGGAATCCACCGCCGACAACACCGCGACGGCTTCTTCGGTTGCAGTTTCGTCATCGGTAGCGACCGG
>JAYVTP010000483.1:0-12315 GCA_043788685.1 Pseudolysobacter sp.
GCAGCATCCACATCGACAAGGATTTGCGCTACGCTGAACCGATGTTCGAAGTCGTCTTGAATCTGCCACCCGCCGCACTTTTGACCTTGCCCGAGATTCGTTTATGCCGACCCGCGAATTCCGTTATTACGACCTGATCCTCGGCGCATTTGTCGCGGTATTGTTGTGCGCCAACCTGATCGGCCCAGCCAAGATCGCCGAGGTGCATCTGCCGCTGCTCGGCGATTTCAAATTCGGTGCAGGCGTGCTGTTTTTCCCGATCTCGTATTTCTTCGGCGACGTGCTCACCGAGGTCTACGGTTATGCGCGCGCGCGGCGCGTGATCTGGTCGGGGTTGGCCGCGCTCGCTTTCGCCTCGATCATGAGCGCGGTCGTGGTCGCGTTGCCGCCGGCCGACGGCTGGAAAGATCAGGCAGCATATTCGACCATCTTCGGCCAGACGCCACGCATCGTGCTCGCGTCGATCACTGCATTTTTCGCCGGTGAATTCGTCAACTCGTTCGTGATGGCGAAACTCAAGGTGCTGAGCAATGGGCGTTATTTGTGGATGCGCGCGATCGGTTCGACGATGTGCGGCGAGGGTGTCGATTCGCTGGTGTTTTATCCGGCCGCGTTCCTCGGCGTGTGGAGCACCGATCTTGTGATCACGGTGATGCTGACCAACTACGTCGCCAAGGTATTGTGGGAAGTGCTGGCGACGCCGCTGACCTATCGTTTGGTCAAGGCCTTGAAGCGTGCCGAAAACGTCGATCACTACGATCGCGATACGCGTTTCACGCCGTTCACTTTAGGTACCTGAACACGATGATTTTCGTTGCAAGCATTTAGCCCGATGCGGGGTCTATGACAGCAACCCTCACTCCCGAGTATTGCCATGAACTTGCGTTTGCCTCATCTTTTTTTATTCGTTGTGCTCGCTATTTGCGGCAGCAGTCTGCGGCCCGCCGCGGCGGCCGCCGAAGTTGCCGCGCCAGCAGCGCATAACGAAGTCATCACCCTCGGCGGCGGCTGTTTCTGGTGTCTCGAAGCCGTCTATACCGAACTGAAAGGCGTGACCAAGGTGGAATCCGGTTACGCCGGCGGCATGCTCGCCAATCCGGATTATCGTCAGGTTTCCAGCGGCAGCACCGGCCATGCCGAAGTCGTGCAGATCACGTTTGATCCGGCGCAACTCTCACTGGAAAATCTGCTGCGTGTGTATTTCACGATCCACGATCCGACCACACTGAACCGCCAGGGCAACGACGCCGGCACGCAATATCGTTCGATCGCGTTTTATCGCGATGACAAACAGAAAACCGCGATCGACCACGCCATCGCCGAAACCGCTGCGAGCAACGAATGGCCGGGCAAGATCGTCACCCAGGTCGTGCCGTTCAAGGTTTTCTACAAGGCCGAAAACTATCACCAGCAATACTTCGAGCTGCATGGCGAAGAGCCGTATTGCCAGCTCGTGATCTCGCCGAAAATAGCGAAATTCCGCAAACATTTCCACGGCCTTTTGAAAACTTCCTGAGTCCGTATCGCGCGAGGCTTTTGCGGCATGATCTGCTAACGTAGGCAACCGGATGGCGCTGACCGCAGCGCCATCCATGTCGTACCGAGGACACCGCATGCCGCAACTGATCCTGCATCATTACCCGCGTTCGCCGTTCGCCGAAAAAGCGCGTTGCCTGCTTGGATTCAAACAGCTCGCGTGGTCCTCGGTCATCATTCCGCCGATCATGCCGAAACCGGATGTGGTCGCGCTCACCGGCGGGTATCGGCGCACGCCGATCCTGCAGATCGGTGCAGATATTTATTGCGATACCGCGCTGATTGCCGATGTGCTGGAAAACATCGCGCCGACGCCAACGTTGTATCCGCCAGCAATTGCGAGCAGCGCTCGCATCCAGGCGTTATGGGCGGACAGCGCGCTGTTCTGGTGTGCCGTGCCGTACTCGTTGCAACCGGCCGGACTGCAGCACATGTTCGCCGGTGCGCCGCCGGAAATGGTACAGGCATTTGGTAACGATCGTGCCGCGTTGCGCGCCAACGCGCCGCGCATCGGGCTGGGCGAAGCCACGAGCACCTTGCACGCTTATATCCATTTGATCGAACAGCAACTGGCCGATGGTCGGCCGTGGCTGCTCGGTACGCAGATCAGCATTGCGGATTTTTCAACGTATCACCCGCTCTGGTTTGTGCGTCAGGCCGGCGCCATCGGTGCCATCGTCGATGCGCATCAACATGTCGCGGCGTGGATGCAGCGCTTGCACGCGATCGGCCACGGCAGTTTCGAGAAAATGGATAGCGCCGCGGCAATCGCGATTGCGGCTGCCACCACGCCACAAAAGGTTGCCAATCCCGAGCTTTTCGAAGTGCAGGGTTTTCAAGTCGGCGACACCGTCACGATCGCGGCGAGCGACTACGGCACCGATCCGGTCGATGGCGAACTTGTGGCGGCATATCGCAACGAATTTCTGCTGCGCCGGTTTGATCCGCGCGCCGGCGAAGTGACGGTGCATTTTCCGCGCCTCGGTTATCAGATCAAACACAAAAAGTAGGAAGCCAGTACATGAAAGATTTTTTCGGAAAAGTTGCCGTGATCACCGGCGCCGGCAGCGGCTTCGGTCGCGAATTCGCACGCATCGGTGCATCGCTCGGCATGCATCTGGTGCTGGCCGATGTGCAGCAGGACGCACTCGATGCAATCCGTGCCGAATTCGAGGCGCAGGACATCAACGTGCTCGCGCTCAAGGTCGACGTCTCCAAGGCCGAGGAAATGCAAGCGCTGGCCGAGGCCACAATGCAGCGCTTCGGCGCGGTGCATCTGGTGTTCAACAATGCGGGCGTCGGCAGCGGCGGCTTGATCTGGGAAAACTCGCTGACGGACTGGCAATGGGTGCTCGGCGTGAACCTGTGGGGCGTGATTCACGGCATGCGCATTTTCATGCCGCTGATGCTCGAATGCGCCAAGGCCGATCCGCAATATCGCGGCCACATGGTCAACACCGCCTCGATGGCGGGCCTGCTAAATCCGCCGAACATGGGCGTTTACAACGTGTCGAAACACGCAGTGGTGTCGCTCAGCGAAACGCTGTATCAAGATCTGCAGCTGATCGATGCGCCGATCGGCGCGTCGGTATTGTGTCCATATTTTGTGCCGACCGGCATTAGCCAGTCGCAGCGCAATCGGCCTGCGGACATGCCCGGCAATGCGCCGACCGCTTCGCAAAAAGCCGCGCAGATCGGCGTCGCCAAGGCGGTATCGAGCGGCAAACTCAGCGCAACGCAGATCGCCGAAACCACGTTCAACGCGATCCGCAATCAGCAGTTCTACATCCTCTCGCATCCACACATGATGGACGATGTCGAACGCCGTTTTCGCGATATCTCGACGCAGCGCAACCCGAGCGATCCGTTCGCCAAACAGCCCGAACTCAAGGCCATGCTGCGCGCCGCGCTGCCGAAATTCGACAAACAATAATCGCGGCGCGACAACATTCGCTCACTTCGATAAAACCCATCGCGAAACACAAATCAATGAAACTGCGTACTGTTGTGCTGCCCTTGTTTCTGCTGTATCCGCTGTATGCCGGCGTGATGTATGCCACACAATTGGCGATACTTTTCCCGGCGGCCCGCGGCCAGCATCACGCGTTTTCCGGGCCGCTGCCGGCCAACGGCGAACTCGTGGAAATTCCGGCGTCGTTCGGCAAGGTGCGGGCGATATTTCTGCGTCCGCCCAATACCGGTGCAGCGATTCCGGCGATTGTTTTTGCGCACGGCAACTTCGAGCGCGTGCAGGATTCGTATCCGATCTTCAAGGATCTGGTTGAGAGCGGTATTGCCGTGCTGCAACTGGAATTTCCGGGCTACGACGGCGCCGACGGCAAACCCGGTTACGCCAGCATCAACGAGGCGGAAAACCTCGCCTACGACTGGCTGCTGAAACAAGCGCAGATCGATCCGCAACGCATTATCTCGATGGGTTATTCGATCGGCGGCGGCCCGGCCTGCGAACTCGCGCGCAACCGCCATACCCGCGGCCTGATTCTGCTATCGACCTATTCCTCGATCGTCGATATCGCGCATCATTATCTGCTGCCAGCGTTTGTCGTACGCGTGCCGTGGGACAACACCACGTGCGTGCGCGAATATGCCGGGCCGGTGCTGATCGAGCACGGCCGGCGCGACGAAGTGATTCCGTATGCGCTTGGCCTGCGCAACGTCGCCGCCGCTGGCGAGCGCGGCGAATTCGTGCCGCTGGATTGCGGCCACGCCGACTGTCATTTCGACCAGACTATTTTCGCCGAGCGCCTGCCCGCGTGGATGCGCAAGCACGGTTTGCTCGACGCTAAAAATCCGAATTCCCACAACCGCGAGGCGACCCATCAGGGCAGTTAAAGCACAGCCGAATTCGCTGCTGCGTGGCGTCGACTGAGCAGCAGCAACGCGATGTTGTAGACCACGTAATAACCGATGATCAGCGCGAAAATGGCGAACGTCAGCGGGCTTTTGTGGATCGCCGAAAACGCGTCGGCATCGTTCGCTTGCGCGGCGGCTTGCATGCTCGGATAAAGCACGACAAAACGATACAGCAAGCGGCCGAGCAACAACGCCGTGATGCCGAGGCCGATATAGATATTCGGCATGTAGAAAATGCCTTCGGACGTGCTCTCGAAACGTGTCAGGCGGATGCCCGCGATCGCAAGCGCGATGCCGGACGCCAACCCCGCCGCACCACTTTCGAGCACATCGACATGCGGCCACGCGGAAATGCTCAACACGATTCCGAGCGCGAGCATGAGCGACGCACGCAAAACCAGCCGCACCGGCTGCATCGGCTGGCGTCCGACATGACGTTTGTAGCGGCGATAAACCGCGAACAAGGCGAGCGGAACAAAGGCCAGCGGCAACAGTACTTGTGGTGTCATCGGCGTGGCTTCAAGAGTTTTTTCAGAACGCGTAGCCGAACTGCTGCTCGAATTCGGCGGCAAATTCGGCGTGGGTGAAACGCTGATTCTGCGTGCCCGGATGCTCGATCTTCAACGCGCCCATGAGTGATGCGATACGACCAACGGTTTTCCAGTCGAGCTTGCGCATGATGCCGAAGATCAGGCCGGCGCGATACGCATCGCCGCAGCCGGTCGGATCGACGATCTGGCGTTCGCGCGCGGGCGGAATCTCGATGGTTTCGCCGCCGGTATGGATGAACGATCCGCGCGGCCCTTGCGTGACAATGTAGGCCTGCACTTTGGCGGCGATTTCCGCGGCGCTCCAGCCGGTGCGTTGTTGCAGCAATTCGGATTCGTAATCGTTGACGATGACGTAGGTCGCCTTGCTGATCATGCTGCGAAATTCGTCGCCATTGAACAGCGGCATGGCCTGGCCCGGATCGAAAATAAACGGCACGCCTCTGGCTGCAAATTCCTCGACGTGCTGCAACATCGCCTCGCGACCATCGGGTGCGACGATACCGAAAGTGACATCGGGCACATCACGCACATGGTTCTCGTGCGAACTCGACATCGCCCCGGGATGAAATGCGGTGATCTGGTTGTTGTCCAGATCGGTGGTGATGAAACACTGCGGCGTGAACTGATCGTCGAACGCACGCACCTGATCCAGACGTATGCCGCATTTTTCCATGTGCGCACGATACGGTTCGAAATCCTGGCCCACTGTCGCCATCGGAATCGAATCTTCGCCAAGCAACTTGAGGTTGTAGGCGATGTTGCCGGCGCAACCACCGAACTCGCGGCGCATGCGCGGCACGAGGAACGACACATTCAGAATGTGCACCTTGTCCGGCAGGATGTGATTCTTGAATTGATCCGGAAACACCATGATGGTGTCGTAGGCAAGCGAACCGCAAATCAGTGCTGACATGGAATCGGGCATCTCGGGCAAGTAAGGATGGATGCGGCGTTTGGCCGCACACGTACTTGTATTGTCGCAAATTCCGCGCGGGCCGACATGCCTGTGGTTGCGGCTACGCGTTCAGGCGTTCTTGCAACAGGCTCGTCAACTGCTGCGGATTGGCTTGGCCGCGCGTGCGTCTCATGACTTGACCGACGAAAAATTGCAGCAACTTGTCGTTGCCGCCGCGCAGGTCGGCAAGCTGGGGCGGGAATTCCGCGAACACCGCATCGATCACGGCAATCAGCGCACTGCTGTCGGAAATCTGCCGCAGGCCACGTTTTTCGATGACCGCATCGGCATCGCCTTCGCCATTCCAGATAGCCGTAAAGACGTCCTTCGCAGTCTTGCCGGAAATGCTGCCATCGAGCACGCGTTGCAACAGTTGCGCGAGCGCAGCCGGATCGACCGGCGACTGTTCGATATGCAAACCCGCATCGTTCAACGCCGCCGCGACTTCGCCGATCACCCAGTTCGCCGCGAGCTTGGCGTAAGGGTGTACAGCATGCACGTCGGTTTTTCCTTGCGTCGAAATCGCGGCGCGTACCGCATCGAAATAGTCGGCAGTGGCTTTGTCTGCGCTCAAGGTGCTGGCGTCGTAATCACTCAAGCCAAGCTCGGTGATGTAACGAGTGCGACGCGCTTCGGGCAATTCCGGCAGCAGCGCTCGCGCCTCATCCAGATCGTGCGCGCTGATCAACAGCGGCGGCAAATCCGGATCGGGAAAATAACGGTAATCGTTGGCCGCTTCCTTCGAGCGCATCGGCCGCGTCTGATGGCGCGCGGCATCGTACAAACGCGTTTCCTGCACGATCGGCTCGCCGTTTTCCAATGCGCGAATCTGCCGTTCGATTTCGTAATCGATGGCTTTCTCGACGAAGCGAAACGAGTTGACGTTCTTGATTTCGGTGCGTGTGCCAAGCGTGGTTTGACCGCGCGGGCGCACCGACACATTCGCATCGCAACGGAACGAACCTTCCTGCATGTTGCCGTCGCAAATGCCGAGGTAGCGCACCAGCGTGTGCACCGTCCGCATGTACGCCACGGCCTCCTGCGCGGTGTGCATGACCGGCGCCGAGACGATTTCAAGCAGCGGCGTGCCGGCGCGATTCAGATCGATGCCGGTCGCGGCGTGGAATTCTTCGTGCAGCGATTTGCCGGCGTCTTCTTCGAGATGCGCACGCGTGATTTCGACATCGATCACACGCCCATCATCCAGCCGCACCGCCAGAAATCCAAGCCCGACCACCGGCAGTTCGTACTGGCTGATCTGGTAACCCTTGGGCAAATCCGGGTAAAAATAATTCTTGCGCGCAAACACCGAGCGCGGCGCGATCCGCGCATTCACCGCGAGGCCGAACTGCAACGCCATGCGCACCGCGGTGCGATTGAGCACCGGCAACATGCCGGGCATCGCCAGGTCGAGCCCGCTCGCCTGCGTGTTCGGCTCGGCGCCGTAGGCGGTGCTCGCGCCCGAGAAAATCTTGCTGCGTGTCGCGAGCTGGGTATGAATTTCGAGACCGATCACGGCCTGCCATGGCTTATCCATGCGCGATCTCCGGCGAGCGTGTGTGCCAGTCGGTCGCCTGTTGCAAACGGTGTGCGATATTCAGCAACCGCGCTTCGGCAAACGCTGGCGCGATGAGCTGCAGCCCCACCGGCAAACCCTCGCTGAAACCGCCCGGCACCGAGATCGCCGGCAGGCCGGCGAGATTCATCGCCACGGTGTTGATATCGCCGGCGTACATCGCGAGCGGATCGCTGCTTTTCTCGCCGAGCTTGAAGGCCACCGTCGGCGTGGTCGGCCCGGCCAGCACATCGACCTGCGCAAATGCGGCGTTGAAATCGTTCGCGATCAGCCGCCGCGCGCGCTGTGCTCGCAGATAATACGCATCGTAATAACCAGCGGACAAAACATATGTGCCGACCAGAATTCGACGCTTGACCTCAGCACCAAAACCTTCGGCGCGAGTGCGCGTATATAGATCTTCGAGACTGCTCGGATTGGCGCAACGATAGCCATAACGCACACCGTCATAGCGCGCCAGATTGCTCGATGCTTCGGCCGGCGCAATCACGTAATACGTCGGGATAGCAAGGTCTGCATGTAGCAGATCGACCTCGACCAGAACCGCGCCGAGTTTCTCCAGCTCGGCCAGCGCGGCATGCACGACACGACCGACATCGGCCGCGATACCGGCGCCGAAATACGCGCGCGGCAGACCGATGCGCAAACCGGCGAGCGGTCGATTCAGTGCGCCCGGATAATCATCGACCGCGTGCCTTGCGCTGGTCGGATCGTCCACATCGTGACCGGCAATCGCGCTGAGGACGTGTGCGCAATCTTGTGCACTGCGCGCGAGCACGCCGCCGCAATCCAGGCTCGACGCAAACGCGATCATGCCGAGGCGCGACACACGGCCATAGGTCGGTTTCAGTCCGGTGATGCCGCAGAATGCCGCGGGCTGGCGAATCGAACCACCCGTGTCGGTGCCGGTCGCGAACGGCACAATACCGGCCGCCACCGCCGCGGCCGAGCCGCCCGACGAACCGCCCGGCACACGCGTGGTATCCCACGGATTTTTTACCGGGCCATAGAAACTCGATTCGTTCGACGAACCCATCGCGAACTCGTCCATATTGGTCTTGCCGATCAGCACCGCGCCGGCATCGTTGAGCTGGCGCGCGACGGTGGCATCGTACGGCGGCACAAATTTGTCGAGCATGCGCGAGCCGCAACTGGTGCGGATGCCGTTGGTGCAAAAAATATCCTTGTGCGCAAACGGGATGCCGGTCAACACGCCAGCATTGCCAGCGGCGAGTCGCGCATCGGCGTGCGAGGCTGCCGCCATCGCGACGTTTTCGCAGCGCGTGACAAACGCATTCAACGCTTGATTTTTTTCGGCGCGTACCAGACTTTCCTCGGCCAGTTCACGCGCCGAAATGCGGCGTGCGCTCAAATCCTGCGCAAGTTGCGTAACGCTGGGCAAACTCATGCCTTTCCTTATTCGATAACTTTGGGAACGAGATACAGGCCGGATTGCGCATCGGGGGCCAGACGCATGAATGCGTCGCGCTGATCGGTGGCCGTGATTACGTCATCGCGCAAGCTCAGCGTCTCATCGAGCGGATGCGCAAGCGGCTCGATGCCACCGATATCCGCTGCCGCGAGCTGGCCGACAAAATCCAATACACCGTTGAGTTCGGCGGCAAGCGCCGACAATTGTTGCTCGGCCACACTGATACGCGCGAGATGGGCGATTTGTCGAACGGTAGCGCTGTCTATGCTCACACGGATGCCTGAATATTTTTTGCGGAATTATTTTTTTGCTCAAAGCGTAAACCAGCTTGTTGCGGCGCCGATCAAACACAGCATCGTAGCAGCGTAACGAAATGCTCGAAACCGGTATAAAGCCAAACTTGGATTCGAATGGATCGAACGGCGCAGATCTTCCTCATCAATCGTCACAAAAACCAAAGCCAAGCCGATCAGCAGTGGTAGTCCGATGAAAACCCAATGAATCAGCATTTCCGGATTCGGCAACATGCGATCAGCTCCGCCCCGCGTGACGCCGCAGACTAGCATAATGACGCAGCGCCGCAATCCGCAACGAAACCTATTATTAACACAGGTTTAGCTTGCTTCAAACCCGCTTGATTACTAGACTAGTGGGCTTTTCTAGTCTTCATCTCCCAATTCTTCGCTAGTTGCGCAGCGCGCACCGGAATCCTCATGTTCAAAAGTTTACGCGGCATCTTCTCCAACGATCTTTCGATCGACCTCGGCACCGCCAACACGCTGATCTACGTGCGCGGCCAGGGCATCGTGCTGAACGAACCTTCGGTCGTGGCGATTCGCCAGGATCGCGGCCCCGGCGGCCCGCGCTCGGTGGCGGCGGTCGGCGCCGAGGCCAAACGCATGCTCGGACGCACACCGGGCAATATCGTCACCGTGCGTCCGCTGAAGGATGGCGTGATCGCCGACTTCACCATGACCGAGCAGATGCTGCAGCACTTCATCAAGAAAGTGCATCGCTCGCGTCTGCTGCGACCGAGTCCGCGCGTGCTGATCTGCGTGCCGTGCGGCTCGACCCAGGTCGAACGCCGCGCGATCAAGGAATCGGCCGAAGGCGCCGGAGCACGCGATGTGTATTTGATCGAGGAACCAATGGCGGCGGCGATCGGAGCCGGCATTCCGGTGCATGAAGCACGCGGCGCGATGGTGCTGGATATCGGCGGCGGTACGTCGGAAGTGGCGGTGATCTCGCTCAACGGCATCGTCTACGCCGCGTCGGTGCGTATCGGCGGCGACCGTTTCGACGAAGCGATCATCAACTACGTGCGTCGCAACCACGGCACCTTGATCGGCGAATCCACCGCCGAGCGCATCAAGTTTGAAGTCGGCTGCGCGTTTCCATCGACCGAGGTCAAGGAGATGGAAGTCTCCGGGCGCAATCTAGCCGAAGGCGTGCCGCGTGCGTTCACGATCAACTCCAACGAAATTCTCGAAGCGCTGCACGAACCGCTCGCGGGCATCGTCGCTGCGGTTCGTTCCGCGCTCGAACAAACCCCGCCGGAACTGTGCTCGGACGTTGCCGAGCGCGGTATCGTACTGACCGGCGGCGGCGCCTTGCTGCGCGATATTGATCGCCTCATTGCGGATGAAACCGGTTTGCATGTGCAAATCGCCGACGATCCGTTGACCTGCGTTGCCCGTGGCGGCGGACGCGCGCTGGAACTGATCGATCTGCACGGCAGCGATTTTTTCGCACCGGATTGATTCGGCGCCAGCAGGATCGGTTCTCGGTTTTTCTGATTTCATTCGTTGCGTCGCCTGCCCCGCGCTGACAACTCGATATATGCTTGATCCTTATGGCGCTTGCCCGCAACGACTCCTCGCCGCTGTTCGCCGAAGGTGCATCCAGCACCTTGCGACTGGTCATCTATTTGGCGCTGGCGATCACCTTGATGGTGGTGGATCGACATTTTCACTATGTCGAAATTTTGCGCACACGGGCCAGCGCGGTAATCGAGCCGCTCTATCGGCTGGCCGCGATGCCGGCAAAACTCGCGCATGATGCACGTTTGGCATTCAGTGACCGCAATGCGCTGAGCGAGGAAAACGCGCGCCTGCGCGAAGCGCTGATGCTCAGTCAGACACGCCTGAATCGGCTCGGCGTGGTGCAGGAACAAAATCAGCGCCTCAAACAATTGCTGGATGTGCAGAACGGCTTGGGCGTCGGTGTGCAACTGGCCAAGCTGATTGATCTACGACTTGATCCGCTGCTGCAGCGCATCACGCTCGATGCCGGTAGCGCCGAAGGTGTCAGCGTTGGTCAGGCATTGATCGATGCGCACGGCGTGGTCGGGCAAATCATGGAAGTCTTGCCGCATACCTCAAAGGCCATGCTCATCACCGATCCGAATCATGCCTTGCCGGTGCGCATCGAGCGCAGTGGAGTGCGCGTGATTGCCAAGGGTACGGGCGCCGTGGATCGGCTGGATCTGCTGAACATCCCGGCCAGCGCGGATGTGAAAGTCGGCGACAAACTCGTGACCTCGGGTCTCGGCGGACGTTTCCCGGCGGGATTTCCGGTCGGCGAAATCGTCGAAGTGAAAAATGATCCATCCGGATTTTTCGGCGCTGCGGTGGCGCGACCGAGCGCGGCGCTGGATCGCGCCGATGAAGTATTGTTGCTGCATGAACTGGCCGATCCGATCGGTCCGCCGCCGCCAGCGGAAACCCCCGGCCCACCGCCCCCGGTCGTGCCGAAAACCATCGCCGCGCCTGGAGCGCAAATCACGCCATGAACCACCTACGTGCTCATGGCCTGTTGTTTTACGGCAGCATTCTCGCGGCATTCATGCTGCAACTCGCACCAATGCCGCAAGCACTGCTCGCATTCAAACCTTACTGGCCCGCGCTGGTGCTGGTGTATTGGGCGCTGGAGGCACCGGATCGGGTCGGTCTGGGTTTCGCTTTCGTGCTCGGATTGTGCGGCGATGTGCTCACCGGAGAAGTGCTCGGCGAACAGGCGTTACGCCTCGTCGCACTTACCTTCATCGTGCTGCGCTTTCGTTCGCGCCTGCGCTTTTTCCCGATGTGGCAACAAGCCGTGGCGCTGCTCGCGTTGCTGCTGAACGACCGCGTCGTGCTACTGATGATGCGTGCGTTCGGCGGCGATCCACGGCCACCTGCGACGTTCTGGATCGCACCTTTTGTCGGCATGCTGGCGTGGCCGTGGATTTTCCTGTTGCTGGACGATCTGCGCGCACGTCTGCGCGCGCGGGACGCATGAAAACATGCCGATGAAATCGTATTCGCGCATCACCGCAATGAAAGACACTGCGCGCGAGGCGGATCAATTTCGTTTCCGTGCGATCATCGGTTTTGCAATGATCGTGCTGGCC